>DAISKH010000070.1:643-15056 GCA_036821105.1 Limnohabitans sp. | reverse complement strand
TGCGTTTGCACGGCGGAGTTGAGGTGCTCTCCAAGGCCAAGGTGGCCTTGCACCCTTGGGCATCGGTGCTGGAGGCACTCGAGCAGCTTGAGTGGTTGGTCTCCCACGTGAATGTCCCGGTGAGCATCGATTTGGCCCACGCTTGGGGATACGCATACTACAGTGGGGTTCGGTTTGCTATTTATGTGCAAGGCGCCAATGACGCCTTGGTTCGTGGGGGACGCTATGACCAAGTGGGCGCGGTTTTTGGAAGAGCTCGGCCTGCGGTGGGGTTTAGTTTGGATTTGAAGGCTTTGGTGGATGTGTTGCCCCAACAAGTCCGGCGTGCCGCTGTTCGTGCGCCCTGGGGTGAGGATGCACAGTTGCGTCTCGCTGTGAGCCAGCTTCGTGCCCAAGGGGAGACGGTGGTCTCCATGTTGCCAGGTGCACCCTCCAAGCTCGATGAGTTTGAGTGTGATCGTGAACTCAAGCTCGTTCAGGGCGAATGGCGCGTGGTGGCACTATAGTGAATGCGAGTGGACTGCTTTGAATGCAACAGACGTTTATTCTGGGCAGAATGATTGAATTTTTAAGATACATAAGGTTTTTTGTCATATGAACATCACCCGAGGTCGAAATGTTGTGGTCGTGGGCACTCAGTGGGGTGACGAGGGCAAGGGTAAATTGGTGGACTGGCTCACGGAAAGTGCGACTGGGGTCGTGCGGTTTCAGGGCGGACACAATGCGGGTCACACCTTGGTCATTCAAGGGGTGAAGACTGCGCTTCATCTCATTCCCAGTGGCATCATGCGCCCGGGGGTGAAGTGTTTTATTGGTAACGGTGTTGTCTTGAGTGTTCCCAAGTTGCTAGAAGAAATCGCAGGACTGGAAAAGGTCGGTGTTCAAGTGCGCGATCGCCTTCGCATTAGCGAGGCTTGTCCTTTGATTCTGCCCTACCACTCTGCGCTGGACATGGCACGCGAAGCTTTTCGAGAGCAACAAGGGGTTCACAAAATTGGAACCACTGGCCGAGGAATTGGGCCTGCTTATGAGGACAAAGTCGCCAGGCGTGCCTTGAGGGTTCAAGACTTGGCCGATCCGGTGCGTTTTAAGCAAAAGCTAGAAGAGAATTTGGCGCTGCATAACCACATTTTGACAACCGTGCTTCATGCAAGTCCTGTGGATCTGGAAGCCGTGTATCAAGAGGCCATGGAATACGCCAAGATCATCACGCCCATGGTGGCCGATGTCTCGCGTGAGCTCAATGAGATGCACCGCGAGGGGGGCAATATTTTGTTTGAAGGCGCCCAAGGCACCTTGCTCGATATCGATCATGGCACCTACCCTTACGTGACGTCAAGCAACTGTGTGGCAGGCAACGCCGCCGCGGGCTCGGGTGTGGGTCCAGGACTCCTCCATTACGTCTTGGGAATCACCAAGGCCTATTGCACCCGTGTGGGTGGTGGGCCGTTCCCCACCGAGCTCGATTGGGAGACCCCCGGTACACCGGGTTATCACATGGCCACGGTGGGTGCGGAAAAAGGAGTCACCACGGGGCGTTCACGCCGATGCGGTTGGTTTGATGCGGCACTTTTGAAAAGAAGCGCTCAGGTCAATGGACTGTCAGGTCTTTGCATCACCAAGCTTGATGTTCTTGATGGCCTAAAAGAGGTGCAACTGTGCACGCATTACCTCAGCAACGGCGAGGTGGTGGATTTGTTCCCCATGGGGGCCGATAAAATTGCCCAGTGCCAACCTGTTTACGAGACCATGCCAGGCTGGAGTCGCGCGACTGCTGGGGTGACCAAGCTCGAAGATTTGCCCCCAGAGGCAAGGCACTATCTCAAGCGCATTGAGGAGATTTGTGGCGTACCGATTCACATGGTCTCAACCAGCCCGGACCGTGCCCACACGATGGTGCTCAAAGCGCCGTTTTCTGCCGATGTGGCTTGAAGCATTGAACCCCACGTTTTTTTCTTTTCTTAATCTCGATCAAAGGACCCCTTTCCATGCTCACTGAAGACGGCAAACACCTGTATGTGTCTTATGACGAATACCATAATTTGATTGAAAAGCTCGCCATCAAGATCCATCAATCGGGTTGGGAGTTTGACAACATTTTGTGTTTGGCACGCGGTGGAATGCGCCCTGGCGATATTTTGTCTCGTATCTTTGATAAACCCTTGGCGATCATGTCTACCTCCTCTTACCGAGCCGGTGCGGGCATGGTGCAAGGGCACTTGGATATTGCGCGCTATATCACCACACCACAAGGTGAGATTGCTGGTCGGGTGCTGCTCGTGGACGACTTGGCAGATACGGGTCACACCTTGCAAGAGGTGGTGAAGCTGCTCAAGACTGAATATGCGCCCATCACTGAGCTGCGCTCTGCGGTGATATGGACCAAAGGAGTCTCTACCTTTGAGAGCGACTATTCGGTTGAGTTTTTACCCACCAACCCCTGGATTCACCAGCCGTTTGAGGGCTATGACACCATGCGTCCTAAGAACTTGCTGGAAAAATGGAAGGTCTGAGGCCTTTGAGCCAAGCGTTGCCCCCCAATGCTCATTGGGCTTCATGGGGTGAGGCTGGTTGGGGAGGTCGTAAAAAGGAAACTCTTAGGAAGCTTGTCGGAACTTTGATGAACCCTGGCTGTGAGCAGACTGAGCAGAATTTGAGCCCAACTTAAATCCAACTTAAGTCCAACCTAAGCCCAGTCATCGCCGTTTATGAACGCTCGGACCAACGCATGACCGCAAAACCCACTCGACCCGATGAATCCACCCAGAGCGGCTCACCCAGTCTTTCAAGCGCCTTGATCCATCACCCCTACAAGGCCCCTGAGGGCTTTGTCGCACCTCAGTTACCGATCCACCAAGCCTCCACCGTTATATTTCCCAACGTGAAAGCGCTCAGAGAGCGAGACTGGCGCGAGCGAGAGGGGTACACCTACGGTTTGCACGGCACACCGAGCTCATTCACGTTGGAGTCCCGTTTGGCGACTCTGGAAGGGGGAGAGCACTGCACTTTGACACCAAGTGGGCTGTCAGCGATTGCTCACGTCAATTTTGCTCTTTTGTGCAAAGGCGATGAGGTCTTGTTGCCCAACAACGCCTATGGACCCAGTCTGGCCCTTGCACGCGGTGAGTTGCAAAATTTCGGAATCACTGCAACTCTCTACGATCCGCTAGAGGTGAGTTCTCTCACTGCCAAACTCAATGAGCGCACCAAGTTGGTCTGGCTTGAAGCTCCTGGCTCCGTCACCATGGAGTTTCCTAACCTCAGGGCGCTCACTAAGGTATGCCACGAGCATGGAGTGCTTTGCGCCTTGGACAACACTTGGGGTGCGGGCTTGGCGTTCAATCCTTTCCATTGTGGTGTGGATGTGAGCGTTCACGCGCTCACCAAATACCCCAGCGGTGGGGGCGATGTTTTGATGGGGAGCATTGTCACCCAAGATCCAGAGCTTGCGATGAAGATCAAACTCTCTCACATGCGCTTGGGCACAGGGGTGGGAGCCCACGATGTGGCTGCAATATTGAAAGGGCTCCCTAGCCTTTCACTTCGCTACACCGCCCAGGACCGCAGTGCGCGTAGCGTAGCCGCTTATCTTCGGTCACATAAATCTGTGGCTCAACTTTTGCATCCCGCCTTTGAGGGCTCTCCTGGTCATGAGCATTGGCGGGCCCATTGCGTGAGTGAGCTTAGCCCACAGGGGCTCGCGGCAGGTATTTTTAGTGTGGTGTTTCGCCCGGAGATTGAGAAAACTCGCGTGGATACATTTTGCGATGCATTGAACCTCTTCAAGTTGGGCTACAGCTGGGGTGGGCCCATCAGTTTGGTGGTGCCTTATGAGCTCTCAAGCATTCGCAGCAACCAACCCTCTCAGGTGAGTGCCGGGCACTTGGTGCGGTTTTGCATTGGACTTGAAGATCCCCATGATTTGATCAAAGACTTGCAGCGCGCTTTGACTTGCAGCGGTCTTTGAGCAGCGTGAGAGTCTTCGTCTAAAGTGTGGAGAGCACTTTTCAAGTGCGTGTTCTTAACGGCTCGTATCTAGCAAAATAAATGCGGCAGCATCCATCAAAGACTTCTCGTGACGGCTGGGTAGGCGCAGCACCCGGGCTTCGTCCAGTGCTTTGAAGTTGCGTTTCATGGAGCTTAGATAAGTGGGGTCATAGTGGTGCTCAAGGATTTCTTGAACCACGTGGGCGATTCGGCCCTGCCGGGTCTCCTCAGACCAAGCATCAATCAAAGCACGACCTCTGAGGGGGACCAAAGCCTGTAATTTTTGGATGAACAACTCCGGATCCAACACCAAAAATTCATAATCCTCCATCAGCAACGCCACTCGCTCCTCCAAAGACAATTCAATCACTTGGCAAGTGCTTTGTCGCATTTTTTCGATCAATTCCAACGGCACACTCAGGTTGCCTACTTTTTTACTCTCCGACTCCACGTAGATCACACGTTCAGGATCAAACCCTCTGAGCGTTTGCCACACCAAGGTGTCAAAGTGCTTTTGGCTCGGTTGGGGAGAGCCCGGAATGAAGCCCAGGACTGAGCTTCGGTGATTGGCCAAGTCCTCCAAATCGAGCACCTGAGCCCCCAGGGTTTGTAAGCATTTGAGTAGCCTTGTTTTACCGCAACCCGTGGGTCCACAAATCACCTCAAACCGCAGGGGCTCGATGAGTTTGGGAATGTCGGCTACAACGGCTTGGCGAAATGATTTATAGCCCCCTTCCAATAGGTGCACGCGAAAGCCAATTTGGGAGAGGACGGTCGAGAGCGAGCCACTTCGCTTGCCCCCTCGCCAGCAGTAGATGAGGGGCTGCCAGTGATTGGGCATGTTGAGCACGTGCTCTTCAATGTGGCGGGCAATGTTGGCTGCGACCAAAGCCGCCCCTTTTTTTTTCGCCTCAAAACTGCTCACCTGTTTATAAATCGTACCCACAAGCTCGCGTTCGGCGTTATTGAGGACGGGCCAATTCACCGCACCTGGCCAATGGTCCAAGGCAAACTCACCCTCGCTTCGAACGTCAATGATGGTATCAAAGGGGGAGAGCTGACCTGTTTCTTTAGCCTTCAGTGGCTTGGGGCTGATGGGCAGAGGTTGGGCTTGATTTTGAGCTAAAACTTGCTGTCCAAGCGTTGTGGGGATTACCGAACCAGCCTCTTCAGGCCCAGGGAAAAGCGTCGCCGGGGCTCTTAGGAATGCGTCTTGGGCAGTGATGAGATGAACACTCACGGGTAGGCTACTGATTTGGAGATGGGTGATTAGAAAGTCTTTTGAACAGCTGGCCAGACCGCTTGAAGTAAAAAGGGATGTGCCTCTTTCAAGGGATGCAAGTGATCGGCTTGAAACCACAAGTCCAAATTGGCCTGGGTGGGGGGCAAGGACGCCAAATGCTGACTCAAAGCAGAGAACAAGGAGGGCACCAAGTTTGCTCGGTGATCTTGGGCGACTTTGACAAAGACCTGCGAGAAGGCTCGATTGTAGTCGACTCCGTAGTTGGGCGGTACTTGAGTGCCCACGACAACAAGCTTGGCGTGGGCTAGATTGACCAACTGCGCCATTTGGTCAAGGTTCTTTTGAGTAACTTTGATATCCAGGCCTTGAAGGGCATCGTTGGCTCCGAGCTCGATCACGACTGCATAGGGTTTATGAACACTCAGTAAGTGCGGCAAACGTGAGAGCCCACCTGCAGTGGTGTCTCCGGAGATGCTGGCATTGATCACTTGAACTTGGGGGTGCTCACGAGCGAGCTTGTCTTGCATCAAGGCCACCCAGCCAGTACCTCGAGCCAGGCCGTACTCAGCGCTCAAAGAGTCCCCTAAAACCAATAAATTGATCAAGGGTGTTGCTCCCAGTGCCACCGCACCCATTAAGAATCGGTTAAAGTCACGCCGACTCAATCGATCGGGGTCCAAATTGGGGTCTAACGGGGGTGTTTCGGCAATGGCAATCATGTGCTTGAGGAGCCCTGGTCACTTGGGTGTGTTTCTTTGCAGGAAGTCTAACGCAATCTTGCGGCCGACTTCAAGCTCAGGCTGTGCTTTCACTTTTTAGAAATGATTCCATGACTCTTGCTGTCATTCGGGTTGAACAATTGGGCAAAACTGTCACCGACGCTACGGGGGAATTGCCAATTCTCCAGGAGGTGAGTTTTTCACTTGCTCCCAAAGAGACTGCAGCCATCGTCGGGGCTTCCGGTTCCGGTAAGAGTACGTTGCTCTCCATCATGGCGGGTTTGGATACACCCACTTCGGGCCGTGTTTTTTGGGGGGAACAAGATTTGTTTGCCCTCGATGAGGATGCCAGGGCCGGTCTTAGAGCTCGGTCCATGGGGTTCGTGTTTCAAAGCTTTCAGCTGTTGGGGCACTTGAGCGCTCTAGAAAACGTGATGCTACCGCTTGAACTCATGGGTCACCCCAACCCTAAACGTGAAGCTCAGGAGATGCTTGCCCGAGTAGGCCTTGCATCTCGGTTGACCCATTACCCCAAGGTATTGAGTGGAGGCGAGCAGCAGCGCGTGGCTTTGGCGCGAGCTTTTGTGTTAAGGCCCTCAATGTTGATGGCCGATGAGCCCACGGGTAGTCTAGACCACGCCACGGGTGAGAACATCATGGGATTAATGTTGGAGATGAACCAAGAGCTCGGCACGACGTTGGTGTTGGTGACCCATGACGAGGGTTTGGCCGCTCGAATGGACCGACGACTGCATTTGCAAGCGGGACGTCTGACGTTGGCGGACTAGTTTTTTTTCTCTCTCTCCTTCCTGGCCCAGGCTTCAAAATAAGCCAGGCTTACCCATTCAAGCCCAATCAGCGTTAGAGCCTCAGTGCGTTGGGTCCTTGGGGTTTTTGCGGTTGTCGAGTGGCGATGGTTGAGGTTCAATGTGTTGAGCCCGAGTGGCAAGTCAAGGAGATACTTTTGTATCTTTACACGCTACTTTATTTTCCACTTGATCGTTCATTTGATCGTTCATTTGATCGTTCATTTGATCGTTCACTTGATCGTTCACTTTACTTGCCTCATTACCTGTCTTAGGAGTGGTCGCTTTATTGGTGAACAACATTGGTAAACATAAAGGCGACCCAAGAGGTTTTTTTAGGCTTCACACTCAAAATGGATGATCTGGCCTCTTCATATTTACCTCTTCATCTTCACAGCTTCACCTTTAAATACTCACCAATCAACCCTTTTCTTTCATCCATGTTCAATCTCCTCAAACCTTTTCTTGCCTTTCATCAGTCCTCAAAGAACGCTCTGCCCGTGAGCGAGTCCAATCGAGAAATTCGCATGCTTACACCCAAGTCCAAACTGCCCCTCAGTTTCGCGTTCAGTTCAGGTTGTGCATTGGGCAGGAGTTTGTATTTGTCACTTGGTTTGGGTTTAGGTTTGGGATTAAATTTAGCGTATACCCAGGAGTCCCAGGCCGCTACTCCCCAGTACCAACCTCAAGCTCAATTCGATCTCACCGTCACGGAGATGACCTACCGTCAAAACCCCCAAGGTCGCAACTTGATGGCCCGTATCTATCGTCCCAATGGCGAGGGGCCTTTCCCCGTGATTGTGGACTTTCACGGCGGGGCATGGAACGCCAAAGACCGTCACGCCGAAGAGCCCATGGACCGAGCTTTGGCCAAAAGTGGCTTATTGGTCGTGGCGGTGGATTTGACCTTGGCACCCCAAGCCCCCTTTCCAGCAAACATGCAAGATGCACACTATGCTGTGCGCTGGGCCAAACTCAATGCGGCAAAATTTGCCGGGGATGCCAGCAAAATAGGCATTTATGGATCCTCCAGTGGTGGGCATGTGGCAGAGTTGCTGCAAATGAAACCCGATGAGCCCACTTGGGGCAATGTGCCCTTGGAGGGCCACCCTGAGATCGATGCTCGCGTGCAATTTGTGGTGGCCAGATCGGCCATCAGTGATCCCCAAGCGCGGTATGACAACGCGGTACAAAAAAAGCGCGATAACATGATCAAAAATAACACCACTTATTTTCAGCCTTGGAGCAGCATTGATATTGCCAACCCTCAGCACATCTTGGATCGCCATGAGGCCGTAAGGTTGGTGCCAATTTTTCTGATGCAAGGTGAGCTCGATGACAATGTCTTACCCAGTATCCAAGTGCGATTTTGTGAAAGCTACAAGGCAGCAGGGGGCGAGTGCACTCTACAGATCTTTGCCGGTAGCGAACATGAATGGGTGGCCAAGGAGGGGGAACAAACTGATCTGGCCCGAGCTCGCGCCAAGGCGTATATTGCACAACACGTCAACCCTTGAGGTTAAGGCCATTGAGGGTTTCGCCATAAAGGCCAAGCTTTGAGCTCACCTTGGTGTTTAGATTCGGTGACTATTTGGCCCGCGTGATTGAGTTCCCAAGATCCGCTCAGAACGTGTCATACTACTTGCCATGAATTCTGCCCAACCCAAAGTACTTTACGGCTTTCACGCTGTAGGCGTTCGTTTGAGAACTGCCCCCGACTCCATTGTTGAGATCTATGTCGAGGGCACACGCCGAGATGCCCGTATGCGCACCTTTTTAGCCAAGGCCCAAGAGGCCAACGTGCGTACCATCGAGGCCGATGGACTTCGCTTGTCTAAACTCTGCGCAAACCACGGTCACCAAGGCGTTGTCGCCTTGGTCCATCCGATTGTGATGGCCCACTCTTTGGATGATTTACTCGATGATTTGCCCCAGACCACACCAGCGTTGTTGCTCGTCTTGGACGGTGTGACCGACCCGCACAACCTGGGGGCTTGTTTGCGTGTGGCCGATGGGGCCGGGGTACATGCTCTCATTGCGCCCAAGGATCACGCGGTCGGTATTAACGCAAGCGTTGCCAAGGTCGCCTCAGGAGCTGCCGAGACCGTTCCCTATTTCATGGTCACCAATTTGGCGCGCACTTTGAATGAGCTCAAAGAGCGCAACATCTGGGTTGTGGGCACCAGTGAAGAGGCACCCGGGAGTCTTTATGAATCTGAATATGTCGGTGCCACTGCATGGGTGATGGGTGCAGAGGGCGCAGGACTGCGTCAACTCACTAAAAAAACTTGTGACGAACTCGTCTCATTGCCGATGGCTGGGGGGGTGGAGAGTTTGAATGTGTCGGTTGCCAGTGGAATTTGTCTCTACGAGACGGTCCGTCAAAGAAGAGCCAAACTTAAAGTTTGAGTTTTTATTGGGTCTTTATTGGGTCTTCTCAAAGGCCAAGTGGGGTCTCACCATCCCCATGTAGATCCAGGCGACCACGGTGATCAATATCAGGCTCGCACCGGCCAAAGAGTAATGAATGCCAATCCATCCTCCACTCAATCCGACCACGAGGCCTGAGCCCGCGCGCATGCCTAAACTAGACATGTTGTAGAGACCAATCACGCGTCCCCTCATGTCCACAGGTGCATTGAGTTGCACGATAGTTTGAGTCATTGCACTAAAGGAGAGCTCTAGGAATCCTGCGAAGACAAGGAGCACCAATGCCACCGCATAATGATCCGTCAGGGCAAAACTGCCCAGTGCGACACACCACAAGCAAGCCAAGGTCAGGGCCGCTTTGGGGGTCGTGGGAAAAATACCTTTGCCTTCAAGCACCAATCCCGCAATCAAGGCGCCCAAAGCGTCCGCTGCCAAGAGAGCGCTATAGACCACACCGTGGTTCCCTGGCGCCAAGTCGTGGACAAAACCAGGCATTTGAGCTTGATAGCTGTTGCCCACAAAAAAGGACGCCGCCGCGGCCAAGATCAACATGCTCAATAGCGTGACACTCCCAGCGATATCACGGCAAGTTTGCACAATATCACTAAGCCCCTTGATGGCTCGGCGGGTAAGGGCGGGCTCGAGCCTAAACTTGGGTCCGTAGGGTGCATTGATGAGCCACACAAAATTGGGCAAATAAAAGCAAGCATTGAGCACCATCCCCACTCGGTCGCCCAAATACATCAAGATAACGCCACCCACAGCGGGCCCTACCAATAAGCTTAAATACCGTCCAGTCGCCAAGAGTCGAATGGCACTGGGCAATTGAGCAGGTGGGACCACGTCGTAGAGCAGCATTTGACTCGAGGTGTGCCAAAGCACTCCTGAGCAACCGTGCAAAATCAGCAGCGCCATGGCTTGCCACATCTGAAGTGTATCGGTGTAGAAAAAGTACGCCCAGCCCAATGAGGCCGCCATGAACATGGCCATCCCGATTTGGATCAAACGACGTGGGTCAAAGCGCTCGGCCAAAGCACCAGCAGGAACGGAGAATAATAAAAAAGGTAGCCAATGAGAGATCACAGCAAAACCACCCAGTACTGCAGAGTGAAACTTCTCCCACATCACCCAGTAGCTGATCACATGCTCGATATTGTCTGCCATCATGGCAAGCACAAAGGTGAGCAACTGCGCTTGAAAGCCTCGAGTTTGAAGCGCGGCAAAGGAGCGATGGGCTGTTGCTGGAGCGCTAGCTTGCGTGGCTGCAGGGCTTGAGTGAGACGGGGTGGGGGGGTGGTGTTTGTCGTGGTCGTTGCTCATCTTTAGTTCCTCTCAAGCCTGAAGTAAACCCAGGCCCCCCAACAAAGCGCCTGTGGCCAAGAGCCAAAGCAAGTGAATTTTGGTCTTCCACACCAAAAGCGTGCTGATGATGGCAACCAGCCATAGAGGCCAATCATGGGACCAATGGTTGTTGTGTGAGTTCAGCACATAGCCTGTGGAGACCAGTAAGCCCACCACGATCGGGGCCACGCCTGCTTTGAAAGCTTTTACCGCGTTGAGCTCTCTATTTTTGTGTGCCCAATTCGTGATCACCAAAGTCAAGAGACCTGAAGGCAATAGCATGCCCATCATGCTCACCAAAGCGGCCAAGAGGCCATACATCAAGGCCTCTACGCCTGTGTGCAAACCGCCACTCGCCACCAGACCTACATTGAGTCCCATCACGGCCACAAAAAGGACATTGGGGCCCGGTGCAGCTTGTGCCACCGTGATGGAGTTGGCAAAGGTGGCGTCATCGAGCCAGTGGTGTTCTTGGACCAAAAAACGGTGCATCTCGGGGGCTGCACTGATGGCTCCACCCACTGCCAGTAAAGAGTCGGCGGAGAAATGGAGGAAGAGGGCGAACCAGTCGTTGAGTGTCAGGGTCATGGTGAGGGGGGTATTGGGTCTATCGGGTCTAAAGGGTCTAAAGGGTCTAACGGGTCTAACGGGTCTAAGGGATTTATGGAGTTGAGATCGTTAGGCTCCATGGTATTGGGCTTGAGGTTCAAGGGGTGAGAGTCGAGGGGTCAGGGGTCAGTCTTGGTTGGGCTTTGAACTCGAGAGGCTTTTGAGACGTTTGAGTTGCCTGCCTGCCCATAGGGTAGACAAACCGCCCACACCCAAGAGAACGTAAGCCAGGGGCATCTTAAAGACGTTCACACAAACAATGGTGAGTCCCACCAAACACAAACTCAACGGAAATCCCACCGGATTCTTTTTGAGGGCAGGGATGAGTTTGATCCCGGTGGCCAACACCATGCCTGCGACCACGGCGTTCATGCCTTGAAGGGCTGACTGGGCAATGGGGTTGTCTGAGAAACTGCCAAACACCAGCGCAATGATCAAAACGCCCACACTTGGAATGAGCATCAAGCCAGTGGTGGCGGCAATGGCGCCGGGTAAACCAAAGTGGCGTGAGCCAAACATGAGGCCCAAATTGATCACATTGGGGCCCGGTAGGACTTGCGCGACTGACCAGTCCTCCACAAACTCCTCGGGTGTGAACCACTCTTTTTTCTCCACCAACTCACGCTGAACAATGGTGAGGACTCCTCCAAAGCCTTGTAGGCCCAAGAGGGTGAAGGACCAAAAAAGGTCCCAAATGGAGGAGGGTCCGCGGGTGAGTTTGTGGGTCATGGTGAAAAGAGGTCGGTGAATCGTGCTCAGTCAAACAAAAGAGAGGATCGGTTTGGGGCCTAGCGAGCTCAAGATGCTGGCTCCAAAACAGACCCCTTTGGAGGGCTCTAGGGGCAGGAAATTGACATTTTTTGATCAACTAACAATACCCCTTAGTGTAACGTTCCAACCCAACCGAATTTGGTAAAGACCACAAAGCTCATGGGTGGGCGGGTAAAGCACTACACTCGAGGGTTAAAGCCATGAATGCACCCCTAGACGTTTCCTTTTTCCAGCGCCAAGCCAAGCCCCTCTTTTCTTACCGAAAGTACTGGGCGGCTCGCTTTGGTGTGGCCCCCTTTTTACCCATGTCCCGTTCTGAGATGGATGTGTTGGGGTGGGACAGTTGCGATGTCATTTTGGTCACTGGGGACGCTTATGTCGATCATCCCAGTTTTGGTATGGCAGTCGTGGGTAGGGTACTCGAGTCCCAAGGTTTTAGGGTCGGGATCATTGCACAACCCGACTGGCAAAGCACCCAAGATTTCAAGGCCTTGGGTAAACCCAATTTGTTTTGGGGAGTGACCTCGGGCAACATGGACTCGATGATCAACCGCTACACAGCCGATCGGCGAATTCGAAGCGATGATGCCTATACGCCTGGGGATGTGGGTGGAAAGCGTCCGGACCGAGCTGCCATCGTCTACTCCCAGCGCTGCCGCGAGGCGTATCCAGAGATGCCCATTGTTCTCGGAGGAATCGAGGGATCGCTGAGGCGAATTGCGCACTACGATTACTGGTCAGATAAAGTTAGACGCTCAATCGTGGTCGATAGTAAGTGTGACATTTTGCTCTACGGCAATGCCGAGAGAGCTTTGGTGGAGTTGGCCCACCGCTTGGCCGCCAAAGAACCCATTGCGTCGATCACGGATTTGAGGGGTACAGCTTTTTTGAGGCGTGAAACACCGGAGGCTTGGTATGAGATTAACTCTACTGAGGTCGACACCCCGGGTCGAACCGAAGCTCAGGTCAATCCTTACTTGATGGCCTCTGAACAAGCCTTGGCCCAAGGTGAGGTGTGTGAGTTGGAGGCCATGTCCACAAAAGCCAACGATAAAGTTAAAGGCAACGCTGCGAACGTGAACCCAAATTCGAGCTTGGGCGCCAAGGCCCAACCTTTGGTCTTCATGCCCGGCGTCGCACAATCTAAGCCTCTGCCCCAGGCTCACTCAGCAATAGAGTCCAATCGATCTGAGTCAGTAGACCTCAGTGCACAAAGTGCTTACAACGCCAAGATGCGTGGTTTGGGTAACTTCAAAGTTCCCCCGCGTGAGCGCTCAGTCATTCGTTTACCCAGCTTTGAGCAAGTGCAATCGGATCCGGTCCTCTATGCCCACGCCAATCGAGTCTTGCATTTGGAGACCAATCCGGGGAACGCCCGGGCTTTGGTGCAGCAGCATGGACAAGGGGTGAGCGCCAAGGATGTTTGGATCAACCCACCTCCAATTCCGCTCACCACGGCGGAGATGGATTTTGTGTTTGGCCTACCCTATGCAAGAAGCCCACATCCCGCCTACCAAGACGCCAATGGTCGACACGATGGTGATACCAAAATTCCTGCTTGGGAGATGATCCGCTTCTCCGTCAACATCATGCGGGGGTGTTTTGGTGGTTGCACCTTTTGCTCGATCACCGAGCACGAGGGACGCATCATTCAAAGCCGAAGTGAAGACTCCATCATCCAAGAGATTGAAGACATTAAGGACAAGGTTCAGGGCTTCACGGGGGTCATCTCTGACCTGGGAGGACCGACTGCGAACATGTACCGGATCGGCTGCAAGAGCTTGGAGATTGAATCGGCTTGTCGTAAACCGTCTTGCGTTTATCCTGGCATTTGCTCCAATTTAAATACCGAGCACGGCCCACTCATTAAGTTGTATCGCCGGGCTAGGGCGATACCCGGGGTCAAGAAAATTTTGATTGGCTCGGGTCTTCGGTATGACTTGGCGGTGAAGTCGCCCGAGTATGTGAAAGAACTCACTACTCATCATGTCGGCGGTTATCTCAAAATAGCCCCCGAGCACACCGAAACGGGTCCTTTGTCAAAAATGATGAAGCCTGGCATGGGTGCCTATGACCAATTCAAGCAAATGTTTGATCGCTTTAGTGCCGAGGCGGGAAAGAAACAATACTTGGTGCCTTACTTCATTGCCGCCCATCCCGGTACTCAAGATGAAGACATGATGCGCTTGGCCATTTGGCTTAAGAAGAATGGTTTTCGGGCTGATCAGGTGCAAACCTTCTACCCCAGTCCCATGGCCAGTGCAACGGCCATGTACCACAGTGGCAAAAATCCTCTGAAGAAAGTGACTCACCAAAGCGAAGAGGTTCAGGTCGTCAAGGGGGAGCGTCAAAGGCGACTTCACAAAGCATTTCTGCGCTACCATGATCCTAAAAATTGGCCCCTGTTAAGGGATGCCTTGAAGGCCATGGGGAGGGCTGATTTGATTGGAAACGGCAAGCACCATTTGATTCCCACCTTCCAGCCCTTGGGTGAGACGACCTATGTG
>DAISKH010000070.1:0-633 GCA_036821105.1 Limnohabitans sp. | reverse complement strand
ACCTATGTGAGTGCTCGAAAGAAGAACTCTTCCTCCGCCTCGGGCAACACCTCGCGTGCACTCAATGCTGGCAGTTCCATCAAAGGGCAGGTCTCTTCAGCTCCGAAGCCTGGAAAAATACTCACCCAGCACACAGGTCTACCCCCAAGAGCCCAAGGCCGCTTAAAACCCAATCCCACTAAAAAGCGTTGAGGATGGGGGGGTCTGGCGCTTGCCTTTTAATCACTCCCAGGCAATGATCCAGTCGAGGTCAAGTTGGTTTTGCTTTGAATGAAGCCGAACAACCTCTCAGGGCAATAAGCCTTTAGAGCGAGAGAATGAATCAAGCTCAGGGCTTGAAATCAATCCAAACTTCGCAGTAATTGGTCTTGTCCTTTTGCTCGGCAGGCGGAGCTGGGAAGAGCGCTTTTTGAACTGCTGCTAGAGCCGCGCGGTCAATGATCCCTAGGCCACTGCCGTTGATGATTTTCACATCACTCGCTGTGGTGTTTCGCAAATTAAAGCCTACACGTGCCCTTCCGTGAAGACCCATCTCGGCTGCGGCCATGGGGTAAGCAAATGCGGCTTGTACGGCTGCTCTCACCTTGGCAATGTACTCATCCGAGGGCCCCAAGGGCTTGGACTCTACTGGAG
>DAISKH010000069.1:0-15392 GCA_036821105.1 Limnohabitans sp. | reverse complement strand
GCCGCGCAGGAAGAAGTGCATCTGCTCATTGACCATGGTGTGCTGGGTCACCAAGTGAGAGAACTCATGCTTTTGGGTGGCGTTGGGCAAATCACCTTTGAGGAGCAAATAGCATGTTTCCATGAAATTGCACTCGGTTGCGAGTTGTTCAATGGGGTAGCCACGGTAGAGCAACTCACCCTTGTCACCATCAATGTAGGTGATGGCAGACTCGGTAGAGGCTGTAGACAAAAAGCCTGGATCGTAAGTGAATAGACCTGACTGGCCATAGAGTTTTCGAATGTCTATGACATCGGGACCAATCGTTCCGTTGTAGACCGGCATCTCGATGGAGGGAGCCCCGTTAGAGAACGATAAAGTGGCTTTGTAGTTGGCAAGGTTCATGATTAAGTTTTCCTTTGTCTATTGGGGGTGCCCAAGTCCTGGGCTTGACACATCGGGGCGCCTGAGCATGTTTAACACCTGATGGCGCTCAGGGGTGAAAAACGAGGCTTCCAGGTCACATCTTTTTAACAATAAATCCAACAAGTCATTGTCCGACAGGTCCATTAAATCATACAAGGCTTGGGCTAATGAAACAGTCAGGTTTTGCCCGTGTTGCTGGAAAAAGGTTTGAATCATCAAATCGTTTTCCAGCAGCCCACGGCGACAGCGCCACCGCAGCTTACTGAACTCACGTTCACCCAAGGGCGACGCAGGGTCCAGGCCTTGCAAGAAGTCATCGATCACGTTCATCGAGTATGGCGGACTTGTAGGGGATTGAATTAGATGGCTCGGCGAACCATCAACTCTTTGATTTTTCCAATGGCTTGGGTTGGATTCAAACCTTTAGGGCACACGTCCACACAATTCATGATGGTGTGGCAGCGAAAGAGTCGGTAGGGGTCTTCGAGGTTGTCCAGTCTCTCGCCTGTGGCTTGGTCACGACTGTCGGCGATGAAACGATAAGCTTGTAATAGTCCTGCTGGGCCCACAAATTTATCGGGATTCCACCAAAAGGAGGGGCAAGAGGTGGAGCAACTCGCGCACAAAATACACTCATATAAGCCATTGAGCTCATCGCGCTCTTCGGGGGACTGCAAGCGCTCTTTCTCAGGGGGGAGCGTTTCGTTAACCAAATAGGGCTTGATGGAGTGGTATTGCTTGAAAAATTGTGTCATGTCCACAATCAAGTCGCGCACCACCGGCAGTCCAGGCAAAGGCTTGAGGACGATGGTTTGTGGCAGGCTCAGCATATTGGTGAGACAAGCCAATCCATTTTTACCGTTGATGTTCATCGCATCCGAGCCGCAAACGCCTTCACGGCAGGAGCGGCGAAAGGAAATGCTGGGATCAAGCTGCTTTAACTTCATCAACACGTCTAAGAGCATGCGCTCATGGCCATCGAGCTCGATTTGAATCGTCTGCATGTAGGGCTTGGCATCTTTGTCTGGATCGTAGCGATAGATCTGAAATGTACGGGTTTGCATAAAGTGCTCCAAGGGACAAAAGGGGAAAATTATTTAGTGGGTTGACCTGAAGAGATTAGAAGGTGCGAACTTTCAGCTCAATGCTCTCAACAGTGAGAGGCTTCATGTTCACGGGCTTATAGCTCAAACGGTTACCCTCTGAATACCATAAGCTGTGCTTGAGCCACTCCTCATCGTTCCTTCCGTTGGGGTGGGCGGGTGAGTCTGCATAGTCATCCACGGTGTGAGCACCGCGGCTCTCGTGACGAGCTGCAGCAGAGACCATGGTGGACTGGGCACATTCAATCAAGTTGTCAACTTCCAAGGCTTCGATTCGAGCCGTATTGAAGACCTTGGAGTGATCTTTGAGGCCAATGTGCTTGGTGCGCTCTCTGAGTTCGGCAATTTTGTGCACGCCCTCATCCATCACTGCTTGTGTGCGGAACACGCCCGCATGTTCTTGCATGGCCGAGCGAATGTCATCGGCCACCACTTGCGCGTACTCGCCATTCGTATTGGCCTCCAAGCGGGCCACGCGTGAGCGAGTAAAGTCTGCCGCATCTTTGGGCAGTGGTTTGTGGTTCTTATTGGTGCGGTGAAAGTCAATGATGTGGTTGCCCGCTGCGCGCCCAAAGACCAAGAGGTCAAGGAGTGAGTTCGTGCCCAAACGATTGGCGCCGTGCACGGAAACACAGGAGCACTCACCCACAGCATAAAGCCCTTGTATGGGTTCATTGTGGTTGGAGCCAGACTGTGTGACCACTTGCCCATGGATATTGGTGGGGATCCCGCCCATTTGGTAATGAATGGTGGGTACCACAGGAATGGGCTCTTTGGTGATGTCAACGTTTGCAAAGTTGAGTCCAATTTCGTAGACAGAGGGCAAACGTTTCATGATGGTCTCAGCTCCCAAGTGATCGAGCTTTAGGAGCACATAATCCTTATTGGGACCACAGCCGCGGCCTTCCTTGATCTCTTGGTCCATGGAACGTGACACAAAGTCCCTGGGGGCCAAATCTTTCAGAGTAGGCGCGTAACGCTCCATGAACCGCTCACCATTGGAGTTGAGCAAAATGGCGCCCTCTCCACGGCAACCTTCGGTGAGGAGCACCCCGGCACCGGCAACACCCGTGGGGTGGAATTGCCAAAACTCCATGTCTTCGAGTGGTATGCCTGCGCGTGCAGCCATTCCTAAGCCATCGCCCGTATTGATGAACGCGTTGGTTGAGGCTTTGAAGATGCGACCCGCACCGCCCGTGGCCAAGAGGACTGTTTTGGCTTGGAGGATATACATCTCGCCCGTTTCCATCTCCAGCGCAGTCACGCCCACCACATCGCCCTCGTGGTCGCGGATGATGTCAAGTGCCATCCACTCTACAAAGAAGCTTGTTTTGGCTTGAACGTTTTGTTGGTACAACGTGTGCAGCATGGCGTGACCCGTACGATCGGCCGCAGCGCAGGCGCGTTGCACAGGTTTTTCACCATAGTTGGCGGTGTGACCACCAAAAGGACGCTGGTAAATGGTGCCATCTGGGTTGCGGTCAAAAGGCATGCCCATGTGTTCAAGGTCATAAACGGCGTGAGGCGCTTCACGGCACATGAACTCGATAGCGTCTTGGTCGCCAAGCCAGTCCGAGCCTTTGACCGTATCGTAGAAGTGATAGTGCCAATTGTCTTCAGACATATTGCCCAAAGAGGCTCCAATCCCGCCTTGAGCCGCCACAGTGTGAGAGCGAGTGGGGAAGACTTTTGAGAGCACGGCCACATTGAGTCCAGCGCGAGCGAGTTGAAGGGAAGCGCGCATGCCCGAGCCGCCGGCGCCCACAATGACAACGTCAAATTTGCGCTGCACCATTGAATGTGTTGAAGTCATAACTTAAAGTCTCCAAAGAACTTGAATTGCCCAGCCCATACAAGCGATGAGCCAAACCAGGGTGAAAATTTGTAAAACCAAGCGAACGGCCACCGGTTGGATGTAATCCATCCAAATGTCTCTCATACCGACCCAAGCGTGGTACGCCAGCGATAAGATCACCGTGAAGGTGATGGCTTTCATCCACTGGCTGCTAAAAATACCAGACCATTTGTCGTATCCGATGTCTCCCTTGGTGAGGAGAACCTGCGCCAAAACCAACAAGGTGAAAAGGGCCATGAGGGCGGCAGTGACGCGTTGCGCCAACCAGTCCCTCAAGCCGTAATGGGCACCTACAACGATGCGTTTTGATCCGTAATTGACTGACATGTCTTACTCTCCTGAAAAATGGGGGTGTTGATGCTTTTGCACTCGTGGGCTCAATACAAGCCAAAGAGCTTGGCACCCAAAATAACGGTGAGTCCTAGGCTCACTGCAAGCGTCACCACTGCACTTTGGTGTCCAAAAGACTTGTCCACAGCGTGGTGCGTGTCCATGTAAAGATGTCTAATGCCTGCACACAAGTGGTGCAAATAGGACCAAATCAGGCCCAAAACCACTAATTTGACAAACCAAGCGGGGATAAAGCCCACGCCGACTTGAAAAACTGAGGAGAAACGTGAAAAGGAAATCTCGGACGTAACGGATACATCAAAAAACCAGATGATGAGGGGCAAGAGCAAGAACATCACCGCACCACTCACGCGGTGCAAGATCGACACCCAACCGGCAACGGGTAGGCGGTAGGTGGGCAAGTCCTTCAGTGCATTGATGTTCCTGAAGACGGGGCGTTTTTTAGCAATCTCGGTCATACAAAAGGTCTTTCTCGTTTTTTGCTGGAATTGAAAGTCAAATCCCAATTGAACTCAAATTTTATTGCAATGCAATATGGATTCGGCTCTTGGGGGCGCAAAAGGGGTAAAAATAAAAGCAAAGGGCGGTCACTTTTTGTTTTTTTGAATTCCTTCAGTTTAGTTCAGTTCGTTTTGATAGTGATGGCGGTCGGTGCAATAGACCGCTTTTCGAAGTTCCATTGGAATATCTTGGTAGGTGTAGGAGACTCGTTGCACACTCAATAGGGCAGTACCCACGGGGACTTGGAGCAACTCTGCAACTTTGTCATTGGCGCTCACGGCTCGGATTTTTTCCTGTGCTCGAACCATTCTGACGCCAAAGCGGGTTTCAAAAAGGCCATAGGTTGGACCAGGATAGAGTCTGAGCTCATCCGCGTTCAGGCCTTGAAAAGGGTTTTGAGGCAAAAACAAGTCCTCCAAAATGGTGGCCTTGGCATCAAACGACAATATTCGACGGATATGAACCACTCCACCGCCTTTCGCCAATCCCAAGTTTTGGGCAACTTCCGCGCTGGCTTTGGCAGTTTTGCACCACAAAATATGGCGTGTAGGAGGTACATTGGGCTTGGCGTGATGGCTCCTTTCATTGGGAACCAACTTCAAAAATCGGTACTGAACTTGCTCTTCATGGTGTGTGGCCACAAAGGTTCCTACGCCTTGCTTACGAATCAGTAAATTCTCCATGGCCAACTCATCAATGGCTTTTCTGACGGTGCCTTGGCTCACCTGGTACCGAATGGCCAACTCGCTCTCACTGGGGATGGGTTGAGCTGGGCGCCATTCGCCAGCCCTTAGGCTTTGCAAAATCAATGCTTTGATTTGTTGATAGAGTGGGCTAAAGGCTGGGAGTTGTTGGCTGAGAGGGCGGGTCTGGAGAGGGTTTTGTGGGTCCAAGGGGCTACTGAGAGCGTCTTCGCCCAATGGGCCTGATGAGTTCATTGAACTGCGTTTGGCACGCTTACTTGTCTTTTTCGCCCCAGGCAAAGCTTGCCTGGCAGTGTCTGGCGTTAAATTGAGTTGGGCGGTCATGGCAAAAACAGTGTCCTTGATCTCGGGCATAAAAGTTTGCTTACTTTCTGGGTGAGCACACACCTTATTCTAAACATTGTAATCGCAGTCTTCTATAAGACATAAGAGCATCACAAACGGCCAATTAAGCGTTACACTTCAGGGTTAAGACCCTATTGTCATTTTTTCTATTTCTTTCTTCTATTGGAGTGAACTCATGAGTAAAAAGCCTGTGCACGTTGCGGTGACTGGAGCAGCCGGTCAAATTGGATATGCTTTGTTGTTTCGCATTGCATCAGGAGAGATGCTTGGGCGCGACCAGCCCGTGATTCTTCAACTCCTTGAGATTCCTGATGAAAAGGCTCAAAAAGCACTCAAAGGAGTGATGATGGAGCTTGAAGATTGCGCCTTCCCTTTGTTGGCCAATATGCACGCTTATGACAACCCCACGCAGGCCTTCAAGGATACTGACTACGCTTTACTCGTGGGTGCACGTCCTCGTGGTCCAGGCATGGAGCGTGCTGATTTGTTGGCCGCCAATGCGCAAATTTTCACAGCCCAAGGTAAAGCTTTAAATGCCAGCGCCTCAAGAGACGTTCGTGTTTTGGTGGTCGGCAATCCTGCCAACACCAACGCCTACATTGCGATGAAGAGCGCGCCTGATTTGCCACGTGAAAATTTCACCGCCATGCTGCGTTTGGATCACAACCGTGCCGCCAGCCAAATTGCTCTTAAAACCGGTAAAGCGGTCGGCGATATTGAGAAATTGTGCGTTTGGGGCAATCACTCTCCCACCATGTACGCAGACTACCGCTTCGCCACCGTTGCGGGTCAGCCCGTGAAGGACATGATCAACGATCAAGAGTGGAACGCCAATGTATTTTTGCCGACAGTGGGCAAACGCGGAGCTGCCATCATTGATGCACGTGGCTTGTCGTCTGCAGCCTCCGCTGCCAATGCGGCCATTGGCCATATGCGCGACTGGGCTTTGGGGACCAATGGTCATTGGGTCACCATGGGCGTGCCCTCCAACGGTTGGTACGGCATTCCTAAGGACACGATGTTCGGCTTCCCAGTCACTTGCGAGGGCGGGAAATACCATGTGGTTGAGAATTTGCCCATCGATGAGTTCAGCCAAACCTGCATCAACAAAACCCTCAAAGAACTTCAAGAAGAGCAAGCTGGAGTTGCCCATTTGATCTAAGCCTTGAGCTTAGGTTCAAGTAAACCATCAAGCGCCATGACAGACTTTTTATTGAGCACATCATGAGTCACCCAGGTGACGTGTTGTTGGACGCACAAGCCGCACGCGTGCGGCTTCCCGTGTGCGATCACTACAGTGGTGTGCTTGCTCGGATGGAGAAAAGTTTGCACCTGCAATCCCAGATGATCAAGGATTTGGGTGCTTGCGTGTTTGATGTCACCTTGGATTGTGAGGACGGTGCAACGGTGGGGGCAGAGCGCGATCACGCTCAATTGGTGAGTGAGTTGATTGCCAAACGAGCCCAAGGCGCCCGGGTGGCGGCTCGCATCCATCCCGTAGACCATCCGCACTTTGAGGACGATGTCGAATTGATTGTAGGCACTGTGGGCTCCAAGATGAGTCACGTGATGATTCCCAAGGTCGAGCATGTGAATGATATTCACCGGGTGGTCCAGGCCTTGGACCACGTCGGTGCTCAACACTTGCCCATTCATGCACTCATTGAGTCCCCCCAAGCAGTCCATCAAGCTTTCGATATAGCCGCTCATCCCCGTGTGGAGTCTTTGAGTTTTGGGTTAATGGATTTCGTCTCGGCCCATGCGGGTGCCATCCCCGCTTTTGGCATGACCATGAAGGGGCAATTCGAGCATCCCTTGATTGTTCGAGCCAAGTTGGAAATTGCCAGTGCCTGCCATGCACATGGTAAAACCCCTGCGCACGGAGTGGTGACCGAGATCAATGATTTGAGAGCCATTGCGGCCAGCGCCTCTGAGGCCCATTTGCGTTTAGGCTACACCAGGATGTGGAGTATTCATCCCTCTCAAATTGAGCCCATCATTGAGGCCATGTCTCCCACGCAAGATGCCATTCATGAAGCCAGTGCCATTTTGTTGGCCGCTCGACAAGCTGACTGGGGTCCCATTCGGCATGAAGGTCGTTTGCATGACCGAGCCAGCTTTCGTTATTACTGGCAAGTCCTCGAGCGTGCCAGGGATACTGCCCGTGCCTTGCCGCAAGAGGTGATGGTTTTTTTTGAAACGACGACAAAGGGGACTGCATCATGATGAGCAACCGGTTTGCTGCTTATAAATGGGGCTCTCCATTGGCCTTGAGTCTCTTATTGATGTTGTTCTCATCAGGGGCTTTTTCTGAAACGCCCCAGCCCATGCTCTCGAGTGCGCATAATTCAACCAGCTCAAACTCAACTGAGTCCGTGAACGTTAAGTCAAGTCAGCGCTCTCAGCCTGGCAAAAAGAACGCAGGCTCCCCCCCCCTTGGCGCTCATATTCCTAACGCCTATGAGTTGGGCTTAGCCAAACCCTATGACGCAAGCCAGCCAGTCTCCGCCCCGGCTTCAAGCCCTGCCGCTCTGACCAATGGGTTGGCCAACTCAACATCCCAGCCTTTGAGCTATAGAGCCAATGAGAGTGCTTCAAGTGGTGTGGGAAGTGTGAATGGTGTGAATGGTGTGAATGCTAGCGCGAATGCGCCAGTGACTTACCAGGTCACTCCCGTGACCCATGTGGTGGTTCCTGGCCCGGAGCTCAACGCCCCCAACTCGCTGCAAAATCAAACCCTGAGTAGCAACCAAGCCCGCAGCACCGATCCCTTGATGGCCATTGCTGCACAAATTCAAACAGGTCATTTCCCCTGTGAGTTGGGTCAAACGATTGATCTACGCGAGGTTCCCGGAGAGATGACGCATTACACGTTGACTTTGAAGGGGCGAGCCTACGCCATGGTGCCCATGGTTTCACAAACGGGTGCCATCATGTTGGAAGATCCAAAAGCGGGCTTGAAATGGATCCAGCTCCCCAATAAATCCATGCTTTTGAGCAGCAAGCTTGGGCAGCGTTTGGCCGATGAATGCCAAAGCCCCAGCCAAGTTCAAGAAGCAAAAAATTTAAAGCTTCACCCACCCCAGCACTTGCTGGCTCCGAAGGGTGAGACTCAATACACCATCAATGTCGTTAACTAGGAGATCAAAATGTTAAAAGCTTATCGTGAACATGTCAGTGAAAGAAAGGCATTGGGAATTCCTCCCTTGCCATTGTCTTCTCAGCAAACGGCTGAGTTGGTGGCTTTATTCAAAAATCCACCCAAGGGTGAAGAAGCCGAGTTGGTCAATTTGATGACCTATCGGGTCCCAGCAGGCGTGGATGATGCTGCCAAAGTCAAGGCCGGCTACTTGGCGCAAGTGGCCAAGGGGACCGAAGTCACTCCGCTCTTAACCCGTCAAGCGGCAACCCATTTGTTGGGCACCATGTTGGGTGGCTACAACCTCACTCCTTTGATCGATTTGTTGGACGATAAGGACACCCACGTGGCCCAAGAAGCGGCCAATGGTCTCAAGTTCACGTTATTGATGTTTGATCAATTCCATGATGTCAAGGAAAAAGCCGATCACGGCAATGCCTTCGCCAAAGAGGTGGTTCAGTCCTGGGCCGATGCAGAGTGGTTTACCCGTCGCCCAGAGTTGGCCAGCAGCATCAAGCTCACCGTCTTCAAAGTCACGGGTGAGACCAACACCGATGACCTCTCACCTGCACCTGATGCATGGAGTCGTCCAGATATTCCTTTGCACGCGCTGGCCATGCTCAAAAATAAGCGCGATGGCATCACCCCTGAAGAGGACGGCAAACGTGGTCCTATCAAATTCATCGAAGATTTGCGCGCCAAAGGTAATTTGGTGGCCTATGTTGGAGATGTGGTGGGTACGGGTTCAAGTCGCAAATCGGCGACGAATTCAGTGCTTTGGTTCACGGGTGAAGATATTCCCTATGTACCCAATAAGCGTTTTGGTGGCGTGTGTTTGGGCAACAAAATTGCCCCGATCTTTTATAACACCATGGAAGATGCTGGCGCATTGCCCATTGAGCTTGATGTGAGCCAGATGAACATGGGGGATGAAATTGAGCTGCGCCCCTACGAGGGCAAAGCGTTGAAGGACGGCAAAGTGATTGCTGAATTTGTCATCAAAAGCGATGTGCTTTTTGACGAAGTCCGTGCCGGTGGCCGTATTCCTTTGATCATTGGCCGCGCCCTGACTGCCAAAGCCCGCGAGGCTTTGGGGCTGCCCGCATCGACCCAATTTAGACTGCCTGCACCTCCTGCCTCAGTCAAAACTGGTTTCACATTGGCGCAAAAAATCGTGGGTCGCGCTTGTGGTCTTCCTGAGGGTCAGGGTGTTTTACCAGGGACTTATTGCGAACCACGCATGATGTCGGTGGGCTCTCAAGACACCACTGGCCCCATGACCCGGGATGAGTTGAAGGACTTGGCGTGTTTGGGTTTCAGTGCAGACTTGGTGATGCAGTCTTTTTGCCACACCGCCGCTTACCCCAAGCCCGTGGATGTGTTGACGCAGCACGAGTTGCCTGACTTCATGAGCACGCGTGGCGGCGTTTCCTTAAAGCCCGGAGACGGCATCATTCACTCATGGTTGAACCGCATGTTGCTCCCCGATACCGTGGGCACAGGGGGTGACTCACACACCCGTTTCCCCATTGGCTTGAGTTTCCCCGCAGGTTCGGGCTTGGTGGCTTTTGCTGCTGCAACGGGTGTGATGCCTCTGGATATGCCCGAGTCAGTCTTGGTGCGTTTCAAAGGCAAGATGCAGCCTGGTGTCACGCTTCGTGACTTGGTGCATGCCATTCCTTTGTACGCCATCAAGCAAGGCCATTTGACGGTTGAGAAAAAGAACAAGAAAAATGTGTTCTCTGGCCGCATTCTCGAAATCGAAGGCTTATCAGAACTCAAAGTTGAGCAAGCATTTGAGCTCGCCGATGCATCCGCTGAGAGAAGCTCTGCGGGTTGCACCGTGCACTTGTCCAAAGAGCCAGTGATTGAGTATTTGCAAAGCAATATCGTGCTCTTGAAGAACTTGATCGCACAAGGCTACAGTGATGCCCGCACATTGCGCCGTCGCATCAAGGCCATGGAAGATTGGCTGGCCAATCCCCAATTGTTGCGTGCCGATGCTGATGCTCAGTACACAGCAGTGATTGAGATTGATATGTCTGAAATCACCGAGCCGATTGTGTGCTGCCCCAACGATCCAGATGATGCAAAAACATTGTCTGATGTTGCTGGCTCCAAGATTGATGAGGTCTTCATTGGGTCTTGCATGACCAACATTGGCCACTTCAGAGCAGCCTCCAAGCTCCTCGAAGGCTTGCATGACATTCCCGTCAAACTTTGGATGGCTCCGCCCACCAAAATGGACAAGGATCAACTCACCGAAGAGGGTCACTACGGAGTGTTTGGTGCAGCAGGTGCTCGCATGGAGATGCCCGGTTGCTCCTTGTGCATGGGTAATCAAGCCCAGGTGAAGGAAGGTGCGACTGTCATGTCGACCAGTACTCGCAATTTCCCCAACCGCTTGGGTAAAAATACCTTCGTGTATTTGGGCTCAGCTGAATTGGCAGCCACGTGCTCCAAACTCGGTCGCATCCCTACAAAGGAAGAGTACATGAGCAATATGGGTGAGATCAATCAAAGCTCTGCCAATATCTACAAATATCTTAACTTTGACAAAATTGACACGTTCCAGAAAGCGGCTCAAACCGTTTAAAGGTGATGCCTCGTTGGCCCTAGAAGTCTAGGGGGCTTGATGGGCTGACGAGCTCTGGGGGAGATCTCTCCCAGTGTGTATTTTTGATGCTGCCTGACTTCTTGTGGCTAGCGGGCCAAAAAAATTGAACCCTATCTGACGGGCCTTTTGCAAAAAGGGCCCGTTTTCTCATGGCACTGCTAAAATTCATCAAAACTTCTTGTATTGCCTGTGACCCAATCCATTCCTTCTAAAGATTTCTCAGCCTACGGCTCTTTCCCGCCAGACTCTCCTCTGGTCAAGAGAAAAGCCATCAATTTGCCTCGGCTCGCGCAAATGCATGCCAGTGGCGAAAAAATCACCATGCTCACGGCCTACGATGCCACCTTTGCTGCCATGGCCGAAGTGGCAGGGGTGGACTGCTTGTTGGTGGGGGACTCATTGGGAATGGTCAGTCAAGGTCGTGAGAGCACGCTTGGGGTGACGCTGGAGGATGTTTGCTATCACACCGAATGTGTCTCTCGTGGTCTCAGAAGAAGCCAAGGGGGTGCGTGGTTAATTTCTGATTTACCCTTTGGCACTTATCAAGAGTCTCGCGACCAAGCCATACGCTCCGCCAGTGCATTGATGCGGGCGGGCGCACACATGGTAAAGCTCGAAGGGGGAGGGTGGACGAGTGAGACCGTGGCATTTTTGGTTGAGCGCGGCATTCCAGTCTGCGCTCACTTGGGGCTCACCCCTCAGACGGTGTTTGCCTTGGGTGGCTACCGTGTTCAGGGTAAGGATGCCGATAGTGCCAAAATATTGCTCGATCATGCCAAATCGCTCGAAGCTGCAGGAGCCAGCATGGTGGTTCTTGAAATGGTTCCCCATTTATTGGCGTCTCAAATCACCAAGGCGTTACCCAGGTGTGCAACCATTGGTATTGGTGCTGGCAATGAAACCTCGGGCCAGGTATTGGTGATGCATGATATGTTGGGGATGAATTTAGGTAAAATGCCTAAATTCGTTCGTAATTTCATGCTGGGCCAAGATGGGGTTCTCTCAGCCATGAAAGCCTATGTTCAGGCCGTCAAGGATGGCTCTTTTCCTGACAATCAAGTGCACGCGTGGTGAGCCCTCACCACCCTTTGTGCTGATTGCGTAGCTCTGGTCTTTCCCTCATGAGATAGGCCTTATCGATGGCTCGCAATGGTCCCTTGGGTCTCTCGACGTGGTGTTTTACCCCCTACACAGTTTTGTAACATTGATGTAGTCTTCAATGTGACATTTTTATTAAAAGGAGAATTTTCATGATTCAACGCCGTACTCTTTTGCAAACAGCCTCCGCCGCATGCGCTGCAGGTGTTTTGGGTTCAGGTGGCTTGGTGCATGCCGCCGAAGAAAAATTATTGAAAATCTCACATCAATTCCCTGGTGGCACCATCGACAAGGGCGATTTCAGGGATCGTTTGGCAAGGAAGTTCGCCCAAGACGTGGAAAAACGCACCGCGGGCGCTTTGAAGTTTGAGATCTATCCTGGCTCATCGCTGATGAAAACAGTGGCCCAGTTTTCTGCGGTGAGAAAAGCCGCGTTGGACCTTACGCTCTACCCCTTGGCGTATGCAGGTGGAGAGGTGCAAGAGGTCAATATTGGACTAATGCCTTGCATGGTCACCTCTTATGAACAAGGGTTTGCCTGGAAAAAAGCTGAAATTGGACGTGAGCTCACCAAGTTGCTTGAGGCCAAGGGAGTCAAAATCATTACCTGGATTTGGCAAGCGGGAGGTACCGTTTCTCGTTCAACCCCCGTGGTGAACCCTGATGATGTGAAGGGTCTCAAAATCCGTGGTGGCTCTAGAGAAATGGATTTGATGCTCAAACAAGCCGGAGGCATCATCTCCAGTGTTCCCTCCAATGAAATTTATCCAGCGATGCAAACGGGCTCACTCGATGCGGCGGTGACGTCCTCGACCTCTTTGATTTCATTTCGCTTGGAGGAAATCTCCAAGGCCTTGACGACGGGACAAAAGAGAAGTTTTTGGTACATGTTTGAGCCCTTGCTCATGTCCAAGGCTGTGTTTGATGCTTTGCCTGCAGCACAACAAAAAGCCATCATGGATGTGGGCTTGGAGTTGGAGAGTTTTGCTACCAAAATGGCCAAAGAAGATGATATTGAAGTGGCCGTGATCTATAAAAAAGCGGGCGCCAAAGTGGCCGACATGGACGATGCAAGCATCAATCGCTGGAGAGAGGTTGCACAAAAATCAGCTTGGTTGGATTTCTCCAATCGCAGTGCTGAGTGTGATCGTTTCCTCAAAATGGCCCAAGCGGTTGGTTAAACCAGACTACCCATGCAAGATCAGTCCGTTAACGACCCGCTAAGCCAAGACAAGGCCCCGTTCCTGTTGAAGGTGCTGGATTTTTTAAATCAACTCACCGCCTATTGTGGCTCTCTGGCGATTGGCATTGCTGCGTGCGTGCTCAGTTGGGAGGCCACAGCAAGGTATTTGTTTAAAATTCCAAGCGATTGGCAAGACGAGGTCACTATTTTTTTACTTGTTGGAGCAACGTTCATGGCCTGTGCCTGGGTACAGCAGCAAAGGGGCCATGTTGCCATCCAGGCGTTGTCGGCCGTGCTCAGTCCTCGGGCGGATCGCCTGCGACGTTGGATCAGTGATGTGATGTCGATGCTTTTTTGCAGTTTTTTTGCTTGGAAGTCGTGGACATTGTTGCTCGAAGCGATTGAGGATCACCAAATTTCAGGATCTGCTTTCGGGGCTCCTTTGTGGATACCATACGGCAGCATGGCCATAGGAATGAGCTTATTGGTCTTGGTTTTATTCATTCAAGTGGTGAGTGCCCAGGCACTGAAGTCCACTTAACGTTCTTGTCTATAAGCCCCTTTCATGTCTACTCTTCAAATCGGTTTGCTCTTTGGGGCTTCAACGTGCATGGTCTTGTTCTCCGGTATGCCCATTGCCTTTGCCTTGGGTTCGGTTGCCACAGTGTTCATGTACTTTTTCATGCCCCATGCGTCGCTCGACACGGTGGCACAAAATGTGTACGAGGAGATGGCCAGCATCACACTCCTCACCATTCCACTTTTCATCCTCAAGGGCGCGGCCATTGGTAAATCCAAGGCGGGTAAAGACTTGTATTCGGCCATGCATATTTGGCTTAGCAAGATTCCCGGGGGACTGGGTATTGCGGTGACGCTTGCGTGTGGGTTGTTCGCGGCCATGGCCGGTTCGAGTGCGGCGACGTGTTCAGCCATTGGCAGCTCCGCCATCCCTGAGATGCGTCAGCGAGGCTACTCCTCTCGCTTGGCCGCAGGTTTGGTGGCGGCTGGGGGGACGCTTGGAATTTTGTTGCCCCCTTCAGTAACCTTGATTTTGTATGCCGTGGCGGCCGAGCAGTCGCTGGGAAGGCTTTTTTTGGCTGGCATTGGTCCTGGTATTTTGCTCGTGGTGTTGTTTGCACTCTATGGCGTCTTTCGTTTTCAATGGGAGCAAAAGAAAGCACAAGAGGTCGTGGATGCCGGTGGAGCGGCTTCACAAATTTTGCATGTTGATCATTACACCTTGGCACAAAAATTTGCAGCCATTCCCCGTGTATTGCCTTTCTTGGTGTTGCTCTTAGGGGTCATGTTTGCTTTGTATGGCGGTTTTGCGACGCCTTCAGAGACGGCGGGTTTGGGCGCGGTTTTGGCGCTCATACTCATTGCTGTGGTGTACGGAGCGTGGAGGCTCTCGGATTTGAAGCCCATTTTCATGAGCTCATTGTCAGAGGCCACCATGCTTATGATGATTATCGGCATGTCGCTTTTGTACTCTTACGTAATGAGCTACCTGCACATCAGCCAAAGCACTGCAGAATGGATTGTCGGCCTGCATCTGGGGAAGTGGACACTCTTTTTGGCCGTGGCGTTGATGGTGGTGATTTTGGGATTTTTCTTGCCCCCGGTGAGTATCATTTTGATGACTGCCCCAATCATTTTGCCACCCTTGCGCGCGCAAGGATTTGATCTGATTTGGTTTGGCGTTGTGATGTCAGTGATCATGGAGATGGGGCTCATCCATCCACCGGTTGGGCTCAATATTTTTGTGATCAACAAAATTGCACCCGATATCGATTTGGTGGACGTGGTATGGGGCACCATTCCATTTGTGTTTCTGATCATGCTGGCCGTGCTGTTGTTGTGCGTGTTCCCACAAATTGTGGACGCGTTGCCACTCTACTTTTATGGCCCACAAACAGTGCGTTAAAGACTAATCGGGCACGTTGCTCGTTGCCGACAAGGTAGCCCACTTTTACCCCGTTCAGGGTCTTATTTTTGTGGGCCGCTCCCTCCTCTTGACAGATCACTCATCAAGGTAGAGGCTTTATTTCGATCCAAATCTCATTTCTTCTCCAAAAGGGAAGTGTCCATGGC
>DAISKH010000068.1:0-15443 GCA_036821105.1 Limnohabitans sp. | reverse complement strand
TGGCACCAGCATCCATGAAAAGCTGCAAAACACCATCATTGGCCAAACGCTTTTGAGTCTCAACAGTGCCTGGTACCACAAACATTCTGACGCCCGAATGAATTTGATGACCCTTTAAAAGTGCAGCTGCGTCCACAAAATCCTCGTACATACCCGAGCCACACGCACCAATGAATGCGTGTTGTACCGGTGTGCCCAAGGCTTTCGTCACAGGACTCGCCAAATCTGGGCCACCTGGGAGAGCGAGTTGGGGCTCGATGCTAGATAAGTCAAAGTCAAGCACAGCCTCGAATTCGGCCTCCTGATCACTTAAACAATCATAAGGTGCATCGTGCGGTGGGAAAAGTACCGACGCCACACCAATTTCTGTGATTGAATTGCACAAGGCCACTTTACTGGACAATGGCATGGTGTTGAGCGCCTCACCGGCAAACTCAATGAGTCTGTAATCCCCTGCAACACCCCAAGTACTTTTTGACAACCCTTGAGCCAGCAAAAAACCCAAGTCCCTGGGGTGAGAGCCTTCACGCCACTGGCCCTTCAAATTGACTCGAATGGTAGACGGGACTTTGACCCAGACACTCCCAGTGGCCAATACACTGGTGATCTCTGAGCTGACAGGAATGGCCAAGGCTCCCACGGCGCCGAAATTGGTGGCGTGCATATCATAGGCAAACAAAAACATGCCTGGCTTTATCAATCCCATCTCCATTGGATGCAAGTGACCATGCCCTGCCCGCCCTGCATCAAAAAATGCACCCACCTGCCAGTCCTTGGCCACTTTGCGGATAGTTTGTCCCCTGAGCAGCGCCCGTTGGGTGGAATAAGCCACTTCATGATCGGTCACAAACATAACTCTCTCGGGATGTGCCACCCTGGCATAGCCCATTTCACTGAGCTCTTTGTGAGCAATTTCTACATAACCATCATGGAGTATGACCCATTGAGGCGTGGGGTAAACAATCTCCCCCACTTGAACCGATTGCAGACCACTGGCATGGGCCAACATTTTTTGAACTGAGGTTTGTGCTCGTCTCATGGCTGCCTAAAACTTTAAAAAATTACTCTCATCATTGAACCACAAGTATAGAGGATGGATGGCTCATACACTTGGAAAGCATAGCAACTGATGGATTACCCATTCACCCAAAAACCTAAGGTAAACCCTAGGGTTTGTCGATTGTGGCTCCAATTAGATTCACCAATAAGGATAATCAGCCTTTGTCTTCAGAAATAACTTTCAACATGTTAAAAAATCTCTTCACTCGTCTTTTTATAGGCATGTCTCTATGCACACTTTGTCTAAGTGCTTTTTCTGAAAGCTATCCGAGTCATCCCATCAAGCTGATCATTCCTCATGCACCAGGATCCTCGCCTGATGCTGTGGCTCGGGTGATCACGCCCAAGCTGTCTGAGCGCTTGGGACAACCGATTGTGATCGATAACCGCATAGGTGCAGGTGGAGCAATTGGCTTGGGTGCTGCCGCCAAGGCAGCTCCCGATGGCTACACATTGGTCGTCGGGCACGTGGGCACCCTCACCATCAACCCTAACATTTACTCTAATCTGCCATACGATAGTAAAAAGGACTTTTCACCCATATCGATGTCGGTGACCACACCACTCTTGATGGTGGTCTCTGCAGATTCACCCTTTAAGAGTGTGGGTGATGTGATTGCATTTGCAAAGAAAAACCCTGAAAAGATTACATTTTCTTCAGCTGGCAATGGAACAGCATCTCACATGGCGGGTGTTTTATTTGGTGCAATGGCTGGTATCAATATTACACACATTCCTTATAAAACAGCACCCGCTGCTTTAACCTCAGTCATTGCCGGAGACGTGACCTTTACATTTGGAGGTCAACCCCCAGCATGGCCCCTGGTCAAGGGCAACAAGTTACGGGCATTGGGACTTTCAAGCCTATCGCGAATCAGCGATTTTCCAGAAACACCGGCTGTGGCGGAGTCGGTCAATGGATTTGAGGTCTTGGATTGGAACGGTTTGATGGCGCCTGCTGGTACACCCAACGATATCATCGAACGCATCAACTCAGAACTCAAGGAGGTCTTTAAAGACCCAGAGATCGTGAAAAAGTTAAGGTCACAAGGTCTGATACCAGCAACCGGAAGTCCCGCTCAATTTAGCGAGCGAATCGACAGTGAAACGCTTAAATGGGCAAAGGTATCTAAGGACATCAAGTTGCAACTCGATTGAGTAGACACTCGAGTAATAGTGAACTCGAGAAAAAGGGATTACGATGACTTTTGCCAAAATTGCTCAAAATCTACTGGTCGTTTCTCTTTAAAAGCCGTCAATCCCTCTCTCCATTCGCGGGGATCCATCTCACCTAACAATTGATGGATGGCTTGCCAGTCCTTTGGATCGATGCGGCCTAGGTTTCGTTTAACGGCGCCAATGATCGTGGGTGGAGCAGTGATAATGTCATTGGCCAAAGCGATGGCATCACTAACCAAGTGTTCATCTTGGCAAACGCGGTTGATCAGACCCCAAGACAAAGCCTCTTGCGCATCGATGCGTCGCCGAGTAAGTATCATCTCCAACGCTCTACGTCGGCCGATAATTTCGCTCAGTCTCACAGTGGCAGTTCTGGGCAGTACCCCAAGGCTGATCTCGGGCATACCAAATTTAGCAGCTGTACTGGCCAAGACCAAATCTGAACACAACACCACCTCAACACCTCCGCCAAGGGCAGCTCCATTGACTGCGGCAATGATGGGACGACTGTCCTCGATGAGTGTTTTAAACAGCACCATAGGTGCATATTCTCCAACAGGTGCGTTAGGGTCAAGCAACTGGCCTTTTAGAAATTCATTGATATCAGCTCCTGCACAGAAGTGTTTGTCACTGGAGGTGATGACCAGAGCTCGAGCGTGTTGAGCCAGGCTTTCAGCATGCGCCGCTAAAAAGGCCTTGACCTGCAGTGGGCTTAGCGCATTGTGCTGCTCATGGTGCTGCATGGTCAGTACTCCAACGTGCCCATGCATTGCAAAACTTACACGTTGGATGTTTTGCTCATGATCGTTCATCATTGCTATCCCTTGAGATTCAAATAAAGAGGATTCAAGTTTTTAATTGATTTGAACTAACCTAGTAAATTTCTTGCAATTTGTATTCGCAAAATCTCTGAAGTACCCTCACCAATTCTGAACGCTCGCGCGTCACGGTACATGCGCTCAATGGGTAAATCACTGACGAAGCCAGCACCTCCAAAAATTTGAACCACGCGATCGGCCACACGTCCTACCATCTCGCTGCCGTAGAGTTTGCATTGGGCTGCTGAAACTCTAGCATGAGGGTTGCCTGCATCAGCCTCTTGGGCTGCAAGGAACATCAAAAGTCGGGCTGCATTTTTCTCAACATCACTGTCTGCGAGCATGAATTGCAAAGACTGATGATGACTTAGCGGAACGCCTGACGTGACCCGCTGAGCAGCATAGTCTAGAGCCATCTCCATCAACATATTGGCCATCCCAATATAGCGCCCTGTCAAATGTACGCGAGTGGCATTGATGGTCGACATGACCGCTGCAAATCCTCCACCAACCTCGCCAAGAACATGGTGGTCATCTAGCCAACAATCCTCCAGCGCAAAAACACCCAATGGATGACCACGCCAGCCCATCTTCTTGAAAGTTCTCACATACGTATAACCGGGTGACTGTGTGTCAACAATGAACATGGTGAAACGCGAACGCAAAGGTGCGCTAGGATCAGTGACCGCCACCACCAAGATGAAATCGGCAGACTCAGCGTTGGAGATATATTGCTTGGTGCCATTTAGGCGCCATCGACCGTTTTCGCGTTTAGCGTTGGTGGTGACTCGCCCAAAATCAGAACCAGCATCGGGTTCTGTGACAGCGTAGGCCACAATTTTTTCTGCTTGTAGTATGGGATCCAAAAACCAAGAGCGTTGTGACTCGTGCGTATAGCGTAAGCTTCCCGGTAAATAACCCACAGTTGATGCTAGGGCCATGGTGGTGCGACCTAACTCTTCACCGATCAAGGCCTGACCTAACGTGCCCACTCCCCCCCCACCAAGATTTTCTGGGAGATTGTGCCCGTATAAGCCTATTGCCACTGCTTTTTTTCTAAGCGACAAATCCAAATCTTTGGCGATGTGGTCATCCTCTTCAATTTGTTTTTCTAGAGGACGCAACTCTTTTTTAACATAAGATTCAACTGTTTGTTGAATCATTTGTAATTCGTGGGGAATTTCGAAATTCATTGAAACTTTCACCTAATGTTCATCTGGCGATAGTCGTTATTGATCATCAAGAATTGATCCGACTCAGGCCTAAAGCTGAGATTCTAAAGCCTCTTGTCACACCAAGTGACGAAACCTTGATCAGCGAGTCGAAAGTCAAACAAACTGTTTTGCAACAAAAGAGGTGAGGCCCCTTTTTAATTCATGTGGAGATTTTTAATCTGTCGGCTGCAAAGACCACGCCAAGGCCACAGCCTCATTGGCATCCACACTGATCCCATCGACCCCAAACTCACTGGCCTTCAAGTTCATGACCGTAAAAATGGGCCCTCCGAGCAAAATCACTGGGCGAGGGTTGAGGGACGATTTTTTAATTTGACTGATAAGTTCTGTCAAACCATTCAATTGAGCATGAATGCTCACTGACAAGCCAATGGTATCAAACCACTCGCGATGAACGACTTGGACAAGTTCTTTGGCTGAAGGGGAAATTTCTAAAACGACTTGCCAAGCTGCTTTGCGAAAAAATTCAGCAACAATACTGGCACCCAACAAATGCTCAGAGCCAGGGGCAGACGCGATCATGACCCTTTTCACCTCACCACTCACTGAGGGACCATGTTGATTGGCATAACCGATAGCGTGGGTAATGGACTGCAGCCTAATCAGGCCATGGGTGACTTGCAAAAAATCAATTTCTTCATTCTCCCATTGCCGACCCAAAATCCGAGCTGCGGGTGTGATCAGTTCAAGAAAGACAGTTTCACGACTCATCCCCTTTAACAACATCTGGTCCACAAAAGCTTGTGCCAACAAGGGACCATCATCAATGGTGAGTGCTGAAAAAGTCTGCAACTCCAAAGGAGTGGGCAACACATTTGAGCCTTGGGGTGAATCAGAGTCTTTGAGCTGCAAACTCTGGGAGTTCAAGAGCCTGGGAATAATATGTGAGTCAATAACAGACTGAATGGAAGATTCACATTCAGGGGAAATATGATTTAATTTCTTGGGGTTGGAGTCGTTGGATGCGCTATTCGACTCATTAGAGACGAGAGACATCAATGTCTGGCCAACAGAGGAGATTGAAATCTGTGCGTTATAACCATGCGATTCGACTGCGTCCGAATTCATAACCTACAGCTTTCAAAATATTGGACAACAGCAACATAGCCATTGAGTCCCTAATTTAGTGAGTTTATCAATATTTCTTGATAGTGAAAACCACCAAAGGGTATTCCCTCAAACTGGGGTAAAAGACATGAAAAAAATATAGCGTCAACTGATAATGAAATTAATTGATTTGTTCACTCGCAATTTTCAATTGTTCTCCTGAATTCACACATCTATTAGACAAGGCTCACCATGACAGAAGATGAATGCACATTGTTAATGGGGTTTTTAAGGCAACTCAATCAGACACCAACTCGCTTTAAAGACCCTTTAGCTGACAAGCTTATTCGAGAACAAATAGACCTTAAGCCCGATGCCCATTATTTATTGGTCCAAAGAGCCTTAGAGTTGGAGATGGAGTTAGGTCGATTGAAAGAATCTTTAAGAGATTCCAACATGAAACAAATATCTCAAGAGGCTCAAAGCCCAAACCCTTATGGCTTTATAAACTCCAACCCCAACCTTTGGGGATCCAGTTCTGGTCCAAAGACAGAGGATTCTCTGGTGGACAAAATAACTTCAACAACTCCAAGTTCTAATTGGGAGGACAGGGCAGTGAAGTTTTTAAGCAAACACAGTTTGAAACTTTGGTTGGCGATTGCGTTGATATGGTGCGTTGTAATTTATATTAAGTGAGACTAAGGGGATTGACCTTGTCAAAGTAGCAACCTCAGACATTGTTATCAATCCGACTACCCTGAACTTTAGTGCACTCCCTAAGAGTCAAGGTCGTCTACAGATATAAACAAACCTGCTTGTACTCAAGCTTTTCTAATTTTCTGTTTCACTTCTTTTTTTCAATCCCCTGAACGCTTTGGCAAGAAATCAATTGCAACTCCAACCCACGCTTAATGCCGTAATACATTGAGTCATCTTCCAGCAGTAAAGCTCAATTTAATAATATTCAGAAATCTGAGGGCTATTTTTCTCTCCTATATGACTTTTTCTTTTAGTCATAATTCTTTAAATATTACAAAATCGTAAGAATCAAATTACAAAACGATAGCCAATAAAAATTGAAACTTGTATGATCAAGACTGAAGCACTTTTGCAAGTGTTGGCGCACATCTTTGAAACAAATTGGCCCATAACCAAGTGCGCAGAGATAAAAATTCGTTTGAACTCTAGCCTACCTTTCTCAATGGCCAGCAACAGTATCAGCATAACGACCGTCTCTGGCACCGTAGGAGCTGCCAACCAAACCCTGAGTGGCACTGGATTACCTGGGGCCACTATCGTAATATGGAATGGTAATACCCAAGTTGCCACCACGACAGTCAGTAGCAGTGGGACATGGAATGTAGGCATCACCCTTAATTTGGGAAACAATACCCTCACGGCTAATATGCTGGCTACCATGGCCAATTTCAAAGCCAATATCGGTTTGAATCCTAACGGGGATTTGATTGTCGATACTTCAGGCAACCTCTTGGGGCTTGCAAGCTCGGGAGGCTTGAATAACCAAGGTACCATCTTTCAACTCTCAGGTATCAATTACCAAACCATCACACCCATCATTTCCTTTAACGGAAGCAATGGTGCATACCCATTCAGTGGCTTAATTGAGGACCCGAGTGGCAATATTTTTGGAACGACTCAAGCCGGTGGTAGCACGAAATCAAGCGCCGGTACAGTGTTTGAGTTATCAGGTCCCAACCACCAAACGCTTACAACTCTCTACAACTTCAACAGCAGCAATGGAGCATTGCCACTGAGCAACTTGGTCTTGACGCCATCAGGCAACATCATAGGTGCAACCATGACTGGCGGCAGCACCAACAAAGGAACCATATATCAATTGAGTGGTCCTGGTTTTCAAAACTACAGCACTTTGGTAAATTTCAATGGAAGCAATGGCTTTCAGCCCAATTATTTACTCATGGACCCGAGTGGAATCATTTATGGCTTGACCACTGACGGTGGCAGTAACAACTTGGGGACTGTATTTGCATTGAGTGGCAGCGACCACTCGACGCTCAGCACATTGTTTAATTTTTCATCACTTAGTGGTAACTACCCTACATCGCTTATAGAAGATAGCAACGGCAATTTATTTGGCGTCACCATTACAGGTGGAAGCAAAGGTGCAGGCACTATATTTGAGTTAAGCGGACAAAACCACCAAAATTTTACGGTCTTGTACAACTTCCCAGCGTCGAATCTCGAGAATCCCGCCTGTAATTTGGTGATCGATGCAAGTGGAAATCTTTATAGCGAACTCTCAAACTTGAGTGGGGGTTCTATTTTTGAATTGAGTGGGCCCAACTATCAAACTTTCACGACATTGATTAATTTCAATGGCAGCAATGGAGGCAGTCCTAACCAATTGGTGGAGATAGGTGGAGTCTTGTACGGAGTCACCAGTAGTGGTGGTGCCAATCAAAGTGGAACTGTTTTTCAGCTTACCTCGACTCCCTCCCCCACCAATCTAAGCTTCGTTCCTAGCAATAACTTTTCGATCACGGCTTTGACGCCTAATGTGTCCGAGGCTAGCGTCGCAAGTTTCAATATCTCCGCCAATTCAAGTCTAGCGGGTACTTGGGTTTACTACACACTCAGCAGTACCAACATGAACTTACTCTATGGCAGCCAGACCAATGGAAGTGTCATGATTGGCTCCGACGGCACTGCACTTGTCCAAGTTCCCGTGGGATACGACGGCGTGATTCAAAGCACCCCTCAAACACTGAGTATCAGCGCGCAAGGACTCAAAGTTACCGAAGCCATCAATCCGCTACCTGCCAATCCCACCAACACTGTAAGTTTTAATAAATCGAGCTACTTACATGGAGAAAATATCACCATCAAAGTGGCCTCCAATTTTTTGAATGGTGCTGCTAACTTACGAATCTCCGGCATGTCAGCCAATTACTTTGTGCCGGGCAATGGTGTAGTGCAAACCGATGGATCAATTGTGTATCCCATTAATTTGGTCAATGGTGTTGCAACTTTATCCTTAAACACTCAAGTGAGTATTCAAAGTGCTCAATATGGCACACTGGGTCTGAACGCAAGCAAGAGCCAAATGAATTTTCAAGTCTCACTTTGCACCAGCAATGGCTACAGCATTACCACTCAAAATATGTTCTTCAATGAGCCAAGTATCAACTCATTAACTGCCAGTCAGAGCTCAGTGACCGAAGGAGCCAACGCAAGCTTTGTCTTAAGCACGAGCAATATTTTAAGTGGAACAACACTCAATTACTCTTTATTAGGCCTAGATCCATCCATCTTAAATAATGCTCCAAGCACAGGTAGCGTACAAGTCTCAAGCACCTCACAAACTTTAATCTCTATACCCTCAGTTATACCTTTTGGAAACCTTGGTACACAAAACTTCAGTCTCCAAATTGGGAAACTCAGTGCCAATGAAACGCTCACTCAACCCACCCTCCCAACGGTCTCTTGGCCGCTTCCTTCCGGAGGCGCCTGGAATACTGCGTCCAATTGGCTCTCAGGACTATTGCCCAATTTGTCAACCAACGTCAATATTGTCAATAGCAATACCGTCTTTATCAACGGTTCAGCCTCAGCCTTCACATTGACTGTGGCCAACACGCAGTTGAACATTCAAAACAACTCGATTTTGAACGCGACTTACCTCTACAGCGCCAATGCCGATATTGTTGTCTCTGGCAACTTGAATGTTTCAAACGCCATCGTGGCTTATAGGACGATCAATTTAGTGGGCGGTACCATCACCGCCACAACGATCACAGGTAACTTTGGCTATATTCAAGGATACGGCAATGTGAATGCAAATTTCACAGGCTCGAATGCTTTTTATGCAAGCCCCCTATCGAGCTCCACAGCCAATACCGTGCTCCAAATCAATGGTGCATTATCATTGATCAGCACAACTGGCAACAGCACTGTTGATTCAGGTGCCACGTTGGAGCTCAATAACACGACTTCAACGAACTTCAACATTCCAGTTCAAATGCTGGGCAGCAATGCAACTTTGAAGCTTGATAATCCTGCACTCTACAATGGCAAGATATCTTCTTTCGTTGTTGGAGATCAAATAGACTTGGCGGGCTTCATTGCAACATCAGTGAACTACAACTCAGGTCTCCTTAATGTTGTCAACAGCGTTGGCAAGATCCTGAGTATCAATGTAAGTGGCTCCCTCCTTGGATGTTATCCAAATATATCTAGCGATGGCAACGGCGGAACCGCAGTTTCATTTACTCGTTCACCCCCAGTGAGCCTAAGTCTCACTTCCTCGGCAAATCAATACAACGAGGGTCAAAATGTAGTCTTAAATTTAGTCACCTCGGGGCTCAGCGCCGGTACAACTTTGCCATACACCTTGAGTGGTGTTTCTACATCTGACATCGCGACGGGTCAACTTACAGGGACTGTCGTACTTGACTCGAGCGGTATGGCAACACTGACTATCCCTACACTGAGCCACATCAGTAACTTGGGCAACAAAACCATGGGGGTGACGATATCAAGCAGTAGTAGCGGTAATAGCAGTGGTAATAGCACTGCATCCATCAGCACCAATCTCATCGACAACGCAAGCCTTAAAGGCGTTAACTTTAACCTGAGCGCTAAGTCCAACTCGGTGGTGGAAGGAAACAATGCTATTTTTATATTGTCTTCAAACTCAATTCCGAATGGAACCACTGCTCAATTCTCAATCACGGGCAATGTAGGCCCAGGTGATTACACCTTGAGCTCCAATTCAGTCATCATCAATAATGGCCAAGCCACAATCTCTATTCCAACCACAGTTCACGCTTATAACCTTGGCAACAAGACAATGAGCATTAATGTCGATGGACAGACCGCCAGTGTCACATTAGTCGACAATTCACCCTCCCCACCCATTTACACTCTCACTCCTACAGCATCCAGTGTCAACGCAGGTCAAACCGTTATCTTCACAGTCAATACCATTAATGTCCCCTTTGGGACGTCTGTCAACTACAACGTAAGTGGAGTAAGTGCTGCCAATTTAGTAAGCGGTCAGTTGAGTGGCTCCGTGATGATTGCAAGTCCTGGTATGGCCAGTATCGCCATTCCAACAACTCCTAGCTCGACATATCAGGGCAACAAAACACTGACAGTGACTGTGAATGGCGTGAGTGCGAGTGAAACATTGATTGACACTGCGGCAAAGCCCACTTATGCGATACTGTCCAACTCAAGCTCAGTGAATTTTGGAAGCCCCGCAATTTTTTCACTGAGCACCACCAATTTACCCAATGCTAGTCAAGTTTTCTACACCTTATCAGGTGTGAATGCAGCCAACGACTTGGGTGTTTCGAATCTCACGGGTTCAGTGAACATTGACACTTCTGGCAAAGCCACCATCAGTATCCCAACATTGAGCCACAGTAATTTTCAGGGGAATAAAACTTTAACGATCTCCATTAACGGTCAAACCGCATCTGAGACTTTGATCGATACAAACCAAACACTCACGGTCAGTGCAACCACGACAACTGTCATTGAGGGCAACAGTGCCAACTTTATCGTCTCTAGCGCTAATATTCCTGTGGGAACTTCTGTTCCTTACAGCATCTCGGGCTCTGTCCTTGCAGGTGACTTGAGCTCGGGAGCACTCACTGGCACAGTGATCATTGGACCTGGTGGAGTTGCCAACCTCAATATCGCAACGCTTGCGCACCCGACCTTTCAAGGCAATAAAACCATGACGATCACTGTGGGTAACTCAAGTGCATCGCTAAACCTTGTTGACAATGCACCCCTCGTCCCAGATCAATATGACGGAACTTACTTGTCAATCAACAAGTTAATGATGGGAGGAGTTACTTATTCCAACATGATTGTCACTGTGAGCTCTGTTGTCAGCATCGCCAACGGCCTACCGGCAAGTACTTATGACACCTATGATGCAACAACACAAAAGCTCACCGCCCCTGTGATCCAATTTGGTAATACTATCTATACGAATGTCACCTTGCAACTAACCCCCAACAGTATCGTTGCCCAGAATGGAGGCTTGGTGAGCCCCCCATCCACCATGCCTGCCAATATCTCCCTCTTGTCTGAAGCGCCACTGAACAAATCATCTGGATCAGCAATTACAGATGTCGTCTTCACCTTCTCACAATTCATCACACCCAGTGTAGGAAACATCACCATCACTGCTCCAAACGGCCAGCAAAGCCAGATGGATATCACAAGCAACCCGTATATACAGGTGTCAGGAAATACATTGACTATTTTGCACTCGAACTTTTATCAAACCACTGGAACCTATCAATTCAGCATTCCAAGTGGCATCATCCACGGTGTTTCAGGCGGAAACTTTGCTGGGGTGAACGATTATTCGGTGATTTTGACTGGTTTGAGCTCTTAAGCTTGATACGAATCTCAGAATTTCTTTAATCACTCTCTTTGTGAGATTGATTTGAGAAACATGAATAATTCTCATCTCATGAGTCAAAGCACATCAACTCTAAAAGGAATCCGCAAGATACCTGAAACCAAAGCCCATCCACCTTTCATCCCAAGTCACCTTAATTGCATGACCTGGTGATTCCTGTTTGCGAGCAAGTGGGGGAATTTTGAAAGTAACTGGAACGATTGGGTTGGCTCGATAGCACCTCCTTAGAGAATCCTGAGTAAAGAGAGGTTGAACTGACTGGTGAGTTGACAGGAGCAATCGTGGGAGAGATCGATGTGTTGGAAATCATCAGCCCATTGACATTAGCAGGATTTTTAAGAGGCACGGCACTGGACTTGTTCTGACTTGGAGTATCTGTTTTACCTGTATTAGAGGTCCCAACTAATGCCCCTGTCCCTGCAACCATATCCACTGCGTTGGGCACGTTATCAAGCTTAGGAACGGGTTGGGCCCACAAAGTTGAGACCCCAAGTATTAATCCTAGCGATAAACAAACGGTCTTTTTCATAGTTTAGCCTCTCAACTTATGATTAATTTAGTACTCAGTTTAATCCTTTTTAGGAGAAATGTACCGAGAATCATATGGGCTGGCGCTTTTTAGTACGCTATTAAGACTCCCCGCGATCACTCTAGGGTGATCACGCCCTCTTTAAATAGCTGGGTATAGACTTTGAACTCCTTGACAAGCTTATCGTTGATTTGGGCAGGCGTATCAGTCACCACACCACCTCCTTGTTCTTCAATCTTGGCAATTAACTTGGGATCTTGAAAGGCAGCAAGCAAATGCTCTGAGAGAAACTTCTGCGCCTGAGGGTTTAAGTTTTTGGGCCCAAACAGACCAAACCATACATTCATCGACCAATCAGGGATTCCTGCCTCTGCGGCTGTTGGTACGTCGGACAACGCAGACAAACGATGCGGTCCACTGACAGCAATGGCTTTTAATTGGCCGCTTTTAAGATACGCCTTCACCGTCCCCAAGCTGCTCGATAGCAATTGAAGTCGACCTGCTAATAAATCTGTCATGGCTCCCCCTAAACCTTTGTAGGGTACGTGGGTGAATTTGATATTGGTGATCTTTCCCAGTTGACTCACAGAAATATGAGGCTGAGTGCCTAGCCCAGCCGACCCATAGTAGACCGCATCTGGATTGGCTTTAGCGTAGGCGATTAATCCGGCAATATCACTCACGCCCAGGGTTTTGGGTACGACCAACAAGTGCTGACTCTCTGAGCTTATGAAAATTGAGGACAAGTCCCGTGAAGGGTTGAAATTGGCGCCTTTGTCTAAAAAATGCTGAATTAGCAAATTTCCGTTCGGTGCACCCAGGATGGTGTAACCATCTGGGGACGACCCCATCACGTACTCAGCAGCCAAACCGCCTGTAGCCCCTGCTTTGGTCTCAACTGACACCACAATGCCTTGTTTGGTAAGAGCATCTGCGCACAATCGAGTCATCAAATCAGTGGTACCGCCTGGCACACTGTCGACAATGAAACGTATCGGTTTGCTGGGGAAAGTACCTTGAGCTTGGGCAGCGGAGGACAAGGCCAAAGCCCATAAAAAAAAGGATACAAAAGGTGTAAAGAATCTAAACATCGAAAGCGTCTCCCAACAATATCGATATTTTGCGGGGATCTTTGTCGATTGAGTCTACAGATCTACCCTAGACTTGAGGGCTGCGAACAGGCTAACTGACTAAAGAACTGCTGTGTTTCATATAATCAGTTCTAAAGGACTTGCCCCTACCTTTCACTTTGGTTCTAAGGGGCTTTTTCCTCATATCTTCTTTGAAACTTTCACACCTACGCACCATGACTCGACACAACTACAAACCTCACGGCGTCATTCCTGCCGTTTTATTGCCATTTTTTGATGATCTGTCCATTGACGAGGTGAGTTTTCGCGGCCACATCAAAGAGCTCTCTGGTGTGCCCGGTGTTACAGCACTGACGATCAATTGCCACTCCACCGAGGTGGGATCTTGCACTTTTGACGAACAAAAAGAACTTTTGGCGATCACCCAGGATGAGGTAGGAGCCAGCACTCCCATCGTCAATGGCATTTACTGTGATGGTAGTCTTGAGGCGCAACGATTGGCCAAAATGGCACATGAAGGCGGTGCAAGCGCATTGCTCGTGTTTCCTCCTGGCATTCACACGTTTGGTCAACGCCCTGAAATGGCCATTGAACACTTTAAACGTATCGCTGAAGTCAGCGATTTGCCAATTATTGCATTTCAATACGGATTGGCTGGTGGGCAAGGTTACCCCTTGAGCACACTTTTGAAAATGATTGAAGCAGTCCCCACGATTGTTGCTATCAAAGACTGGTGTGGAAACCCTCAATTGGCATACCGGCAAGTCCAGGCTCTGCAAACTTTGAACCCTGCAGTAAACGTCTTGAGCACTCACAGCGCATGGCTTTTTGCAAGTTTGGTGTTAGGTTGTAATGGACTTTTGTCTGGCAGCGGCTCGGTGATAGCTCAACTCCAATCAGAGTTGTTCCAAGCTGTTCAAAATAAGGACCTCGCGTTGGCTCAACAACTCCATCACCGAATTCATTTCACCGCAGAGGTGTTTTACTCAGATCCCTTTGTAGACATGCACAATAGAATGAAAGAGGCGCTGGTGCTTTTGGGTAAACTGCCACGTGCAGTGGTAAGACCTCCGCTTTATAAAATAAGCGATGCCGAGATTGCACGCATCAAGCAAGCACTTCAATGGGCCGGACTCATGGGCTCTTGAACATATATCGAATGGTCATTGATCCACTTAACTGGGAATAAATAGTATGAAACAAAAAAAACTCCCTGCCGCTTTTATCAGAGGTGGCACCAGCAACGCCATCGTATTCCGTCAGCAAGATCTCCCCGTTGACCAAAGTCTCTGGCCCGATATTTTTCTCTCTGCCATTGGCTCTCCCGATCCATATGGTCGCCAGCTTGATGGGATGGGTGGTGGATTATCGTCGTTGTCCAAAGTTTGTATCGTGGGTCCATCAACACATCCAGATGCGGATGTAGACTACACCTTTGTCCAAGTGGCCGTCAAAGAGGCCAAGGTGGATTTCAGTGGCAATTGTGGCAATATGTCTTCTGCAATCGGGCCATTTGCGCTTGATGAAGGTTTTGTGAAGGTGACAGGAAAAGATGCATTGGTGAGAGTTCACAATACCAACACCAAAAAAATCATCTGGTCACGCTTTGAAGTCGATGAGGGCCTTAGCGCAGTCGATGGGGATTTAGCCATTCCTGGTGTTGCAGGCACAGGTTCTCCTGTCCGACTTGAGTTCAGAGACCCAGGTGGCGCCACAACTGGAAAGCTTTTGCCGACAGGCAACGTCGTGGATACTTTGGATGTTCCTGGATATGGAAAATTCAAAGTCTCCATGGTTGATGCAGGTAACGCATGCTGCTTCTTGTCCGCTGAGGACTTGGGACTGACTGGCGTTGAAATGCCTGATGCAATCGAGGCCAACAAAGATTTACTCGATAAATTACAAGCCATTCGCCTGGCCGCATCTGTTGCTATGGGTGTGACTGCGAATGAAGAAGAAGCCCGTGCCAAGCGTCTTGTTCCCTTCATCGGTTTTGTCTCCAAACCACAAGACTCAGACTCACTCACTGGTGAGCGAGTTTTGGGACAAGATGTTGATCTG
>DAISKH010000067.1:0-16023 GCA_036821105.1 Limnohabitans sp. | reverse complement strand
TCTGGAAGGCCTCACCCACCCCCCCCGAAAACTCTCGCACCTTGGAGCTCAAGTGGATAGTGGGCGTACTCGACGAATTTCACCCCTTGAGCGCGGGTTGGCTAGAACTCGTCTCCTTTAGTGCCCAGTACTATCAACGCTCTCTTGGGGAGGTGGCATTATGGGGGCTACCCCCCCAACTTAAAAATTTAACCTCAGTACAAATTCATCAGCGACTCAAGCGTTGGCAAAAAAGCTCAATGGACTTAGAGAGCGCTGCAATCAGTAGGGTCAAGCGTCAGCGCACGGTGAAGGGAGACGTCCTTGATAAGGGTTCAGTCACCACAACCCCAACCACCAACCAAAGCCCGGAGCCCATCTCTCTTGCGCCCCAGCTGAGTGAGGAGCAAGTCCACGCGCTCTCACAAATCGAGGCCAACACAGGTCCCTTTTTGCTCTTTGGCAGCACCGGTAGCGGTAAGACGGAGGTCTATCTACACGCCATCGAGAGCTTATTTGAGCGAGATCAAGAGGCACAAGCCTTGATCATGGTGCCTGAGATCAACCTCACCCCACAATTAGAGGCCCGAATAAGAGAGCGGTTCACCCACCGCTTTGGCGCTCAAAGCATTGTTTGCTTGCATAGCGCCCTCACCCCTGCACAAAGGCTGGGGAGTTGGTTGGCTGCTCATTTTGGCTTGGCCAAGTTGGTGCTGGGTACGCGCATGTCCATTTTTGCGTCCATGCCGCGACTCAAACTCATCATCGTCGATGAGGAGCACGATGTGAGCTACAAACAACAAGAGGGAGCTCGTTATTCGGCCAGGGATCTGGCGGTCTACCGAGGAAGGGTCGAGGGCGCCAAAGTCATCCTGGGCTCAGCCACACCATCACTTGAGAGTTGGCATCACGCCCAGGCCCCTGCGCTCTCAGGGGGCAAGCCACGCTATCAACTCGTGGCCATGCCAGCTCGAATTGGCAATGCAAGCTTACCGCAGGTGAACCGAGTGGACATGAACCACCAACCTCGGAAAACTCTCTTTTCTAGCCATTTACTCAACGCTATCGCGGCTCGACTCAAGGCCCGCGAACAAGTGCTGATCGTCCTCAATAGAAGGGGCTATGCACCGGTTTTACAGTGCAACAGTTGTGGCTGGAAAACCCAGTGCAGTCAATGCAGTGCTTATAAAGTGTTCCATAAATTGGACCGAACGCTGCGCTGCCATCATTGTGGCCAAACACAACGAGTCCCCAACGCCTGCCCGATTTGCGCAGATCAAGATATTGGCATGCTGGGTGTGGGCACCCAGCAATTGGAGGAGCAACTTCAATTGGCACTCCAAGACTTAGGGCTTGAGCTTGGGCGAGAGATTCAAATTGAGCGTATTGACGCTGACTCCACCCGGGCAAAAGGCAGTTTAGAGTCGAGATTGGAGAAGATGCACTCGGGCGAGGTGGATATTCTCGTGGGTACCCAAATGATCGCCAAAGGGCATGATTTCAGGCGAGTCACCTTGGTGGCCGCCATTGATGTGGACTCGGCCTTATTTTCGAGCGATTTTCGAGCCTGTGAACGTCTCTTTGCGCTTCTCATGCAATCAGCCGGTCGAGCTGGACGAGATGCCAAACTCGGGGTTGAACGACCCGCGGAAATGTGGCTCCAAACCCATCACCCCAAGCACGCACTATTTGAAGCCCTCAAAAGCCACGACTACGTAAGCTTTGCCAATGAGCAACTTCGAGAGAGGCAACTGGCCAACATGCCGCCCTTTAGTGCCCAAGCCCTCATCCGCGTTGAAGCCCGTGCAGCCCACGCGGCCTTGGGGTTTTTAAATGAGCTTCACACCAAGGGGAGCTCACTCCTACAAGAGGCTGATCCACTCAACCCAGATTTGCGGTTTGAGGATATTTTTCTCTACAGCCCTGTGCCCATGCAGATGCAAAAATTGGCCAACATTGAACGCTATCAGTTGCTCATCGAATGCGCGTCTCGAGCTCAATTGCAACGTTTTTTAAAACTCCTGCACGAGCCCTTGCGCAGCCTGGGCAAGAAACATCCTGGTGTATTGCGCTGGGTAATCGATGTCGATCCGCAGTCCCTTTGAGTGAGAAAAAATCAAGCTCTCAAGATATATTCATAAAAAGTTTTGATCACTGAAAAACTCACAAACGACACCACCGTTGTGAGCATCACAATGCGAGCAATGCGGGCCTGACTCGCACCTTGGCGATAAGCCAACAGCACCACATTGCTGGCACTGGGCAAGGCCGCCACCAAGACCAACACCTCTAGACTCACCGCCTGAACGCTCAATCCCCAGTGCAATGTGTTGGAGAGTTGTAGGGCACATTGTGCGAACGTCCATACCAATAAGGGATGGACCACGAGCTTGATCACCGCAATGACCTCAACACCTCGCCCGATTGATGCCGTCTGCTCTTGAGAGGAAATGGGCCGATTCTCACTCAACTGGGTTGGGGCCATGGTGGGTGACTCCACCCCCTCCCTGGCAGGAACTCTGGCCAGCACCCCACCCAACGCAAAGAGCGCCACGGGTGAGGCCGAATGCGCCAACAAATCGACTGTACTCTCTAAGGCCTTGGGCAACACCAGCCCTTCAACTGAGCTCCAAGCCCCCAATCCAATGGCCCAAGGCAAGGGATTGGTAAGAACCGTTTTGACGATACTCCAAAGTGCCTGAGCTCGCCCACGAGCTACTGAATGGGGTGACTCTTCTGCCTTATAGCCCGCCCTTGGCGAGAGAGCGATGCAAAGCGAGGAGGTGAGCACCATGTCCACCCACAAGGTGAGCATGACGCCACTGCTCACCACTGAGCCCATCAAGCTGATGAGCAAGGGAAGGCCTAAAAAACCCGAATTGGGAAATGCCGCCACCAATGCGCCCATGGCCGCATCACCCCGCCCCAACCCCCAACGGCGAGAGAGTCCAAAGGTGAAAAACACCACACTCAAAGCACTCAGCCCATAAATCGCAAAAAGAAGGGGGTCAAAAATGGCTTTGATTGAGGTGTTCTCCCCCAGTCGCCATAGCATACTGGGCAGCGCAAAATAAAGAACATAGGCATTGAGCCCGCTCACAGCGCTGTCATGCAATAGTTTTCGCTTGCAGGCGACAAAACCCAGCAAAACCAGGGCAAAAAAAGGTGTGGAAATCAGTAGCGTTTGAAGCATTGTGGCGACGAGCCCGTTATGATCGGGATCTTTTTCTTGAATTGCTTGTTCTATGTCCTCGGGTCTCAATTTATCCCAACACGAAGCCGTTAACTATACACAAGGACCTTGCTTGGTCATTGCTGGGGCGGGATCTGGAAAAACCCGTGTCATCACCTACAAAATTGTGCGCTTGATTCAGTCTGGTTTGGCGCCTGAGAAAATTGCCGCCATCACCTTCACCAACAAAGCGGCCACGGAGATGATGAGTCGCACCAAGCAACTCTTGGGACAAAAGGGACAGCGGGTGATGGTGAGCACGTTTCACTCATTGGGTGTGCGGATCTTGCGCCAAGAAGGCCACCTCCTGGGACTCAAGAAGAATTTCAGTGTTTTGGACAGCGATGATGTCCTGGGTTTGATCAAGGATGCCAGTGGCAGCACCGATTTGGCTGGTGCCCGGCGCACCCAATGGGCCATCAGTGCACACAAAAACAATGGTCTGTCTGCAGCACAGGCCTTGGCCTGTGCGCAAAATGACCAAGAGCGTGAGGTTGCGACCATCATGGCCCACTACCAAGACCGGTTAAGCGCATACCAAAGCGTGGATTTTGACGACTTGCTGGGCATTCCCTTGATGCTTTTTAAAAACAACCCCGAGGTGCGCGCTCGCTGGCAAGACCAGATAGGACACCTCTTGGTCGATGAATACCAAGACACCAACGTCACACAGTACGAGTTACTCAAGTATTTGGTGGGCTATCCTGATCGAGAAGATGCCCGCTTTACCGCCGTGGGGGACGATGACCAATCTATTTATGGCTGGCGTGGGGCCACGCTGGACAATTTGAAAAAACTCCCACTTGAGTTTCCGCAACTCAAAGTCATCAAGCTTGAGCAAAATTACCGCTCAACCAGTGCGATCCTTAGAGCGGCAAACCATGTGATTGAGTCCAACCCCAAGCTTTATCCCAAAACACTATTTTCTGAGCTCGGTGAAGGTGAACCGGTGCGTGTCGTGCAAGCCCAAAACGAAGAACATGAGGCCGAACGCATGGTCGCTCGCATCCAGTCACTCAGAGCCGGAGCCTTGGTGGCCCAGGGCTCCACTGGACCCCTGGAGTGGCGGGACTTTGCTGTTCTCTACCGAGCCAATCACCAGTCTCGGGTTTTGGAGCAAGCGTTGAGAAAAGCCCAAATTCCCTACAAAGTCTCAGGTGGACAGAGCTTTTTTGATCGTGCAGAGATCAAAGACCTGTGTGCCTGGCTCAGACTCATGGTCAACAACGAAGATGACCCAGCATTTTTGCGTGCCATCACCACCCCCAAGCGAGGCATTGGCCATCAAACCTTGCAGCATTTGAGTGGCTTTTCCAGTCAGTACAAATTAAGCCTCTTTGGTGCCCTCTTTAGTCACAGCCTCGAGGCCGCCTTGTCGGCCAAGGCCGTGGCGGGGCTTAAAGAGTTTGGCCGTTTGGTCAATGATTTGGAATACAAAGCCAAGCACATCGAAGGCCAAGAGGGGGCCAGTGCCTTCTTTAAAGACTGGCTTGAAGAGATTGGCTATGAAAAGTATTTACTTGAACACGAAGACCACGAAAAACAAGCGGTGGCTCGCTGGGGACATGTTCAAGATTTTTGTGCCTGGGTGGCTTCACGCTGCGGGGGCGTGAGTGAAAGCTCTGGTGCAGGGACCTTGGTGAGTGAGCGTAAAAACTTGTTCGAAGTGATCCAAACCATCTCCATTCTCTCAACGTTGAGTGAGGGAGAAAAAGACCAAAACGTTCTCACCCTCTCAACACTGCATGCGGCCAAGGGCCTTGAGTGGCCTCACGTTATCTTGGTGGGCGTGAGCGAGGGCTTACTGCCTTTTCAGTCGGACAGTGAGTCCAAGCAAGAAATCGATCCAGAAGTTTTGGCGTCTAGACTACAAGAAGAACGTCGATTGATGTATGTGGGCATCACAAGGGCACAACGCTCTTTGTGCGTGAGTTGGAGCCAAGCTCGCAAGAAGGGTCGGGAGTCGGTGGTCGTGAAACCAAGCCGCTTCATTGCAGAGATGGCTTTGGAGGCAGAAAAAACACAGGAAGACCCGCGCGAACGACTCAAGGCTTTGCGTGCTGAGTTTGCAAACCGCATCGCACAGGAGCAATCAACGCCCACCCCCCCTTGAGTGCTGCCCAAAATGAGCACGACGAAGTACACAAAGAGATGGAGTTATACCTAGTGTGGATCATGGGCGGTGTTTGATCCGCGCTACAGGCTTGATCAACACCACCAAAGGGATGATGACCAAGGTGAGAATGAACATCATCCAAAAATCGTCCACATACCCCACCATGGTGGCTTGACGTTCGATTTCTTGGCTCACCAAGCCCAGTCCTTGTAAGCTCGAGAGATCTAACCCATTGGCCAGCGTTGAGCTCGCTGGATTGGATTTGTCCACACCGATGTTTTCCACCAAACTCGCGTGCATGGTTTGGGCGTTTCTAATGAGCAAAGTTTGCACCAAAGCAATCCCCACACTGCTACCCAAGTTACGCACCAAACTGTAAATTGCAGTGCCCTCGGCCCTGAGCTCTGGGGTCAAGGTGGCAAAGGTGGCGGTGCTCAAAGGAACAAAAATCAAACCCAGCCCCACGCCTTGTAAGAACCCTGGCCAAATGATCTCTTTTTCTGCAATCTCGAGACTGTAACTCGACATCTGAAAGAGAGAGTAGGCTGTGAGTGCAAAGCCAATGACCAAAATGTAGCGCACGTCAAATTTTCCAACCAACTTACCCACCACCAGCATCGCTATCATGGTGCCCAAGCCACTGGGTGCCAAAACCCAGCCGGCTTGCAATGCGGAATAGTTCAGAAGTCCTTGGAGCATAGAGGGCGTCAACGATCGGGTTGCAAACAACACCAATCCCACAATGAAAATAAACATCAAACCCATGATGTAGTTCATATTCTTTAAGAGCCGGTACTCAAAAAAAGAATGCCCCTGTGGCGCCTTGATGGTGTGAACCACAAAGTAACTCAGGCTCACCGTGAGCGTGATGAATTCGGACCACGTCTCCCAACTCTCAAACCAGTCATTTTCTTGGCCTCGGTCCAGCATCAATTGAAGCGATGCTACGGCAAAACTCAACGACACGAAGCCCTTGAGGTCAAAGGCAATTTTTCGCTCACCGGGGATACTCTCAATGTATCTATAAATACCCGCAAAGGCCAAAGCCCCAATCGGCAAGTTGATCAAAAACACCCAACGCCAGCTGTAATTGTCCGTGAGCCACCCCCCAAGCATAGGGCCCAGCATCGGTCCGATCATCACGCCCACGCCCCAAATCGCCATGGCCGAGCCGTGCTCTTCCTTGGTGTTGATATTTAAGAGCACTGCTTGCGACAAAGGCACCAATGCAGCACCAAAAACACCCTGCAAAATCCTGGCAAGGACGATCTCTGGCAAGCTGTTGGCCAGACCACACAGCATGGAGGCCAAGGTGAAGCCACCTATGGAGACCAAAAAGACATGTTTGAGTCCCCATCGATCACACAACCATCCCGTGAGAGGGGTGGTGACTGCGGTGGCCACAATGAAAGAGGTCAAGACCCAGTTGACTTGCTCCAACGTGGCATTGAAACTGCCTTGCATATGCGGCAATGCAACATTGGCGATGGTGCCATCGATGGCCTGAATAATTGTGGCCAGCATGATGGAGACCGTGATCATGGTCTTGTTGAGCGGTGCTCCTCTCAAGGCTGACTCCATGGACCTGGCCTGGCCGTGATCATCGTGATGATTGAGTTCACTATTAGAAAAAGGTTGGCCTTTTGACTTTTTTCAATGAATGATCGTGGGCTCATGCGGTGCAGACCAAAAAAACGGGGGGGAAGTCATGCGTGGAGAATCAACTCCTCCCCCCATCCTTCAGGCCAAAGCTGGCTCAGTGGGCAACTTCAATTCATGACGATTGATCGAGCTCACAATCGCCTTGATGGAGGCACTCACAATATTGGAATCGATGCCAGCCCCAAACTTGGAACCAGGCGAGGATTGAAGAGCCGTTTCAATCACAGCAATGGCCTTGGCATCAGCGCCTGAGCCAATCGAGCGCTCCTCATAATTCAAAATCGTCATCGGTAGGTTCAAAGCATCCAGTGTGGCCTCAATAGGCCCATGACCCGTGCCCTTGAACACTTGACTTTGGCCATCCACTTTAAGGGTCAGGGCAATATCTTGCGTCACCCCGTTGTCCGTCAAGTGGTGAGACTGGTACTCAAACGCATAGCCACCTTGAATGATATCGATGTAAGTTTCTTGGAAAACCTTGTAAAGCTCCTTGGCCGTGATTTCAGTCTCCGATTGATCGGTGATTTTTTGCACGACACTGCTGAACTCAACCAACATCCGGCGGGGCAACACAACACCGTAATTGCTCTCCAACAAGTACCCAATTCCGCCCTTACCCGATTGGCTATTGACGCGAATCACGCTGTCGTAGTTTCTACCCAAATCGGCGGGATCAATGGGCAAATAAGGAACGCTCCAGACAGATTTGCCTTTTTGATAATTAAAGCCCTTCTTGATGGCGTCTTGGTGAGAGCCAGAAAACGCAGTAAATACCAAGTCTCCCACATAGGGATGACGGGGGTGAATGGGCAATTGCGTAGCCTGCTCCACAACATGGGCCACAGCATTGATATTGGAGAAGTCCAAGTTCGGGTGCACCCCTTGGGTGTACAAATTCAAGGCCAAGGTGACAATGTCCACATTGCCACTTCGCTCACCATTGCCAAATAAGCAACCCTCAATGCGGTCTGCACCTGCCATTTGGGCCAATTCTGCTGTCGCCACACCCGTTCCGCGGTCATTGTGGGCATGCACGGAGAGCACCACATGTTCGCGCTGATTGATGTGCCGATGCATCCACTCCACGCTGTCAGCGAACACATTGGGCGTGGTGTTTTCAACGGTGGTGGGTAAATTGATGATGATGGGGCGCCCCTTACCCACCCCCCAGGCCTTGATGGCCGTGTTGCAAGCTTGCAAGGCCACATCCAACTCGGTCGCAGAAAAAGTCTCCGGCGAATACTGAAGCGTCCATTGCGTCTCGGGGTGCTGATCGGTGATTTTTTTCAAATAAAGCACATGTTTTTCAATCAAGGCCATGACCTCAGGAACACTCATGCCAAAGACAATCTCACGCCAAGCAGGAGCGGTCGCATTGTACAAATGGACAATGGCGGATCGGGCACCTTTCATTGACTCAACGGTCTTGTCAATCAAGTCTTCTCTGGCCTGGGTGATCACCATGGGCGTCACATCGCTGGGGATGTGGCCTTGCTCAATCAAAGTTCGAGCGAATTGGTAATCAATCTCAGAAGCGGAGGTGAAGCCAATTTCAATTTCTTTGAAACCGACCTTGACCAATTCCTTGAAGAACTCCAGCTTTGTTTTACCGTTCATGGGTTCAAACAATGACTGGTTTCCGTCACGCAAATCTGTGGATAACCAAATGGGTGGTTTTGTGATCGACTGGTTGGGCCAGGTGCGATCGTTCAACTGAATGGGTTTGAACGGAACGTATTTGGTTTCTGGATTTTTTAACATGGCGCTGCCTCTAAACTTGAATCAATAGCATGATTGTATTGAATTACGCCAATAACTTATTGCTAATTTCTTTAAAAAAAGGAATTATTAGCAATATAATTCTAATAATTCATAATTTTTTGTATTTATATGTCAATTTATATTAATTAATTGCAATACCATGAATCTCGATAAATTCGACAAAGAGATCTTACGACTCCTCCAAACCCATGGGCGCATTAGTAACCAAGAGTTGGCGGAACAAGTAGGTTTATCGCCCTCGCCATGCCTGAGGAGGGTAAAAGCGCTGGAAGATGCCGGCATCATCACCGGATACAGGGCACACTTGGATGCCAAAAAGATCCATTTGGGATTGACGGCTCTCATCCAAATCTCGATGGATAAACACACACCCGAGCGTTTTGAGCATTTCGAGAAAGCGATCAAAGGCATTCCAGAAATTTTGGAATGTCTGCTCATCACGGGCCAAAGTGCAGATTATTTGCTCAAAGTGGTTGTCAAAGATCTGGACGAGTATCAAAAACTCTTACTCACCCAAATCACCAAAATTCAAGGGGTGACGGGCGTGCATTCAAGCTTTGTGCTCAACAAGGTGGTGGATCGAAGCTCACTGCCCATTGCTTGAGCAAACGTCGCTCAACGAAATGAATGCAAACCGATTGCATTACCCTCAGAGTCGCCAATGATGGCAATGAACCCATCGGCTCCAATGCTCCACTTGGGGCGAAAAACCTGAGCCCCCAAGCTGGCTGCTCGCTCGGCGATCACGCCGCAGTCTTCAACATGAAAGTAGACCAATGTGCCCTCTCTAGAAGGCTTACGCATGGGATGCTGCATAAGCCCGCCCATGGAGCCCAACCCGGGCATGCCACCTGGAAAACGCAGAGCTTTAAAGTCTGGAGAAGACTCCTGCGGCAACAATTCAATCGAGAACAAAGACTCATAAAACTCTTTGGCTCGCTCCAAATCGTCAACATAAATTTCAAACCAGGTGACCGGATTTTTGAACGTATCCATACGACTAAACGACTCCTTGCGACTTCTTTTGTCACACTTTGACACATTTCGACACATTTCGACTCAATTCCACACATTGGTCAGTAGGTTCAAGCCAAGCCCTCTCGAAACCATTTGGTAATGACGAATTTCTCACCCTCCAACACGGGTAGGCCAGCGTGAAGGGTTTGTGGATTGACTTCCCCCGAGGGTAATAAATTATTCCACACCACCGCCATACCTTGTCTGGGGCGAATAGATTTGTTGATGCTCAAAAATTGTGTCTCGCCCCCGGATTTGACCTCATTGAGGTAGACCATGAAAGTCCATGTTCGGTTTCCCCGCTCAGCAGCAAAACGTGCATACTCCTCAGTGTTGGGGGTAAAGTAATCGGTATGGGCCTTGAATTGCTCGCCAACGCAGTAGCGTTGGAGTTGAGTACCCTCTGAGTGGGCCACACTGACGCCCAAAGTGTTTGCAATCTTTTGATCCATGGCCGACACGCTCGGATGATTTAGCAATGCCAAATCGCAGGTTTGGCTGGTGCGAAAGGACAAATCTACATAGGTCTGGTCCGACAACTTTTGAACCTTGGAGCTGGGCGAGTCAAGCGTAGATAGATCGGGCATGGAAACAGTCGAGGCGCGCAGATGAGGGTTTCCCAAACGGATGATCTCCTCGCACTCGGACACACTCATGAAGTCAGCGATTAAATACAACTGCATCTTCGAGCTCAAAACTTGTGACACCAACGCAGGGTTCAAGGGGTCTTGGAGATACAAGGACTTGCCAGTACTTTGCGAGATCAAATGCAGATGGGTCTTCTCGGTTGAAATAGGCTTGGCGTAATAGACGTGAGGCGCACTGAGCTGGACGACAGTTTTCAAGTTACTTTGAGCTTCAAGCCCACTGCGTTTTGTAAAGCACTGAGTCAAAGCTTGATCCACCGAGCCAGCATCAAACCCATTTTGAAGCAATATCTGTTTGAGTTGCAGCCGATCGCAACCACGCTCTACGTTCTCTTTAATCCAAGATATCCATTCTGGATTGTGTTCCAAGCGCTTGATCCCACTCATGACTGATCAACTTTTTTGCAGCACATAATAAAGACCCATGACATCATTGCCTTGATTTTTACGGATGATTGCTCGACTCATTTGCTGAATCTTCCACCCATAACGCCCAGCCAATTCATCACAATAATACTTTGAATGCTTGAAACGCATGGTGTTGGCTTGAATTGAAAAGCTGGTCCCCTCTTGCTCTTCTACTGTAAATGCAACGTAGCCATCGTGGGCCAAAGCACGGTGCAAATTTTCAAACACTTGTCCCAGATCCCCCAAATAAATAAAGACATCCAGCGCAAGCACCACATCAAAGATGCGATTGTTTTGAACGAGAAACTCAACAATATCAGACTGAATCAATTCAGAGTAAATGTTTTTCTCACGGGCTACATCAAGCATTCGGTTGGACAAATCAACTCCGACTAGGCTCTTGGCCATGGGGGACCAAACCGATCCGCTCAACCCTGTGCCACAACCCAAATCCAAGAAAGAGTAAGGTGCATTGGGCAACAAGGGCTCCAATTGTCTAAACATGAAAGCTGGACTTTGGTAGGCCAACTCCCCCACCAACTGTCTCTCAAAATAGGAGGCGTATTGATTGAACAAATTGGTCACAAATTCTGGCGGCGGTGCCTCCTTGAACTGATCACTCTCAAGTGCCCTCAAGATGTACTCCGCCTCAACCCGTCGCTTAAACCCAAGTTGAACCGCTTTTTCAATATCAGTTTTGGCCAATGCAAGGTTTTGTTGCTGAAAATGAATGTTGGCCCGGTGGAAATATGCCTCAGCAAATTGTGGATTGATCTCTATTGTTTTTGAAAAACATTGAACTGCAAGTTCAAATTGCTGCAGTTCAAAATACATCAAGCCCATATTGAAGTAAGTGGGCTCGTAATGATCGTCCAACGCTATCGCACGCTCAAAACTCTCCTTGGCCTTTTGGTACTGACCTTGCGCTTTCAGTGCACTTCCCATATTGGCATGGGTTTGTGCAACATGGGGATTCAAGTCAATTGAACGAGCATAACACTGAAGGGCCAAATCTAATTGATGGGTTTCTTGGTACAAAACCCCCAAATTCAAATGTGTGAGATAGAAGTTTGGATTAATTCTTAAAGAAGCTTGATAGCTCTCAAGGGCCAACTCAGGTCTACCGAGTTGTGAATAAACATGCCCACGGTTGGTGTAGGCCTCAAACGATTGAGGGTATTTTCCTAAAAAAGCATCATAACTCTCTAAGGCCTGTTCAAACTCACTCAAATCTGTATGGGCTTGGGCCTTATAAAAATGAACCTGAAAAATCCCAGGGTCTGTACGCAAGACCCAATTTAAATCTGTCAAAGCAAGATTTGGTTTTTTCAAGCGAAGCCAAATAAGCCCTCTTTTTAAAACGGTCTGTATAGAGCCAGGGTTGAGCCTGAGCGCTTCATTCATGCAATTGAGCGCTTCCTCAGGGCGATCCAATTTGAACAACAAATTACCCAAATTAAACTGAGCCAGCGCGTATTGAGGTTTGAGCGCCACGGCTTTGGTGTAATTTACCAAGGCTTGATTCAATTCGTTCAGACTTTCCTCAACAACACCCATATTCACAAAGGCATCGGCCTCAGTGGGGTGCTGGGCAATAGCGAGTGAAAAAGTGGCTCTGGCTTTGTCATGATCACCCTTTTGAGACCACAAAATACCGATATGGTTGAGCAGTTTCACATGATGAGGGGAAGTCAGTAACAAGGCCTGATATTGCTGCAACGCAGCATCCAGCTCACCACGCTGATGCGTTGCCTGTGCCAATGCTAACTCCCGATCGAATTTTGATACTTTTTTCGAATCAAACACTGTTGATTTTTTTGGAGGAGTCATCTTGAACACGCATCAGCATTTAAAGAGCCATCATGACATGGGGCTCATACCATGAGCAAGTTTGACTTCTCTTGCAGCATCAGAACTCAAGTGATTGAAAAATGCCTTGATGGCCTGGATTCTTTCAGTTTGCTGAGCAAGTGGACTTGGAATGGCTGCACAAAAAGTGGTGATAAAAGCAACATCTTCAGGCAACTGACCCAAAATCTCAATACCAGGCAAGGAAATCAACTCACTCATTTGTTGAAATCCCAAAGCAACTTGACCCGTCGCTAGCAAAGAACCAACGGGCACGCCTGGAGGAGGTACCACCAAACGTGCTTTGATGGAGTCCAATACACCCCAACGCTCAAATAACTTCTCTAAATAGACTCCACTCGGTCCAGTGGAGTAGCTGATACTCGGACTGGCCAATACGGCGTCCTTCAGTGAGGCCTCATTTTCGATCTTAAATTTTGCCTTACCCGCAGGAATGGCCATTGCAATTTCAGACTGAACCCAGTCGTGTGGGCTGTTGGCAATGACAAACCTCGCTTCTTTCAGACGTGCAATTGCATCTGACGCGAGGAGCACCATGTCAAAGTTTTCGCCTTGTTGAATTCTCTTGGCGGCATCAACACCACCCACAGATTCAATTTCAACAACAATACCGGTCAATTGTTGATAGGACTGGGTCAACTGCGACAGGACCGCCTTGGTAGCCATTGAAGATATTCCGCGCAAAACTGTTGGGTGAGCCATGGGGTGATTCCGACTGATAAAAAATCAATTTTAGCCACTTCCCATCATAAGTCAGTCTCTCAACTGGAAACGACTCTTTAACAATGCAACGCACTTAATCAATTAGTTTTTGGATGGGGTCAATGTCTGTTATTATTTTTTGATATTTGGAACTCAAAGCCTTGGGAATTCATTTCTTTGGTTTTCTTTTATATTCAGCATGTCTGAACATATAAGGATAGACATTGTTAAAAATCTTTTATACCCTCTTACTTATGCTCAGTACTGCAATATCGAATGCGGCAGAATTTCCACTGCTTCGGTCTCAGGTTTGGCAAGCCCAAGACTTTGAGTTTCACACCGGTGAAACCATTAAAAATCTTTCTGTTGGTTACCTTACCTTGGGTAATCCTGCAAATCCCGCTGTTTTGATCCTTCACGGTACGGCGGGAAATGCCGCGGGCATGCTGAGCAAAGACTTTGGAGAGGAGTTGTTCCAAAAAGGCCAGCCACTCGATGCAGAACATTATTTCATTATTATTCCGGATGCCATTGGCGTTGGTCACTCCAGTAAACCTTCGGACGGATTAAAAGCGAAATTTCCTCGCTACAACTATGTCGATATGGTCAATGCCCAGTACCGACTCGTAACAGAGGGTTTAAAAATTCAGCATCTGAAATTAATTCTTGGTAACTCAATGGGCGGGATGCAAGCATGGATTTGGGGTACTAGTCACCCCGACATGATGGATTACTTGGTTCCAATGGCCTCAACTCCGATGGCCATGTCTGGAAGGAATTGGATGCTAAGAAGGATGATGACTGATTTAATTCGGCAAGATCCTGCTTGGCGCAATGGTGACTATGACCAACAACCCAAGATCACCCACTTGGCCAATGTTTTCTTTGGCCTTGCCACTTCAGGAGGAACACAACATCTGCAGTCACTGGCACCCAACAGTGAGCTTGGGGATCGACTGATTTCTGAACGGTTGAACCAGCCCTTTCAAATTGACACCAACGATTTTTTATACCAATGGGAGGCTTCCAAAGACTATGATCCCAGCTCGCAACTCCATCAAATCAAAGCACAAGTGCTTGCTATTAACTCAGCTGATGATGAGCGAAATCCAACTGAGCTTGGAGTCATGCAAGAATTACTGAAAAAAATTCCCAAGGTACAGTTTTTTTTAATTCCAGCTTCAAAGTATACCGCAGGACATTCAACGACAGGCCAAGCAAAATGGTGGAAGGAAGAACTTCGTCGAGTCATTCAACCTTGAATCGATCTATATCGAACTTGCAGCCCTTTAATGGTCGTACATTGAAAATTTGCGGTTAATACAAAAATTAGTATTTTCTCAATTGAATGATCAAATTGCTTATTTTTTACAAGCAATACGAAAAACTTTATCGTACGCTGTTCCCGCTGGAGGCACCGTTTGAGTTTCCAGATTTTGAGTGTGCCAAACAACGGCACCCTGCCCCATGGGAGCATCATACCAATCAACCGATTGCAATTGAAATTGAAACTTTTTGCAATCGAATTGAAGTGTTTCCAACTCTGAAAAATGCCTAATTTTCAAATCAATGCTGGGCTGATCGTAGTTGTATAAAACTCGGGCAAGAACTGCATTCGATGACTTTTTAACAGGTGGCACCTCATAAAAAAGCGTCAACTTAAGGTCTTGATTGAATCCCAAATTTTGCCATTGGGCACAGAAAGCACCTTGGCTAAAGCTAACGCTTAAAAAAAATACCCAGTACAAGTAGACATATTTCATACTGTTTTTATGCTCACAGCCTAACCTTGCACAATTGTTTAAGATATTTATTATAGAAAACTTTAAAGGTAATAATGAACATTACTTATTCAAGTTCTGACAAAATTTCCTCCGATCAAGCGATTGATCTATATATTAGATCCACATTGGGAGAAAGACGACCTATTAGCAATCGCCAAGCTTTTGAAAACATGTATAAACATGCCAATCTGATTATTTCAGCATGGAATGGTGATCTCTTAGTTGGTATTTCTAGATCGCTAACTGACTTCTCCTATGTTGCATACTTAGCTGATCTAGCGGTAGATCTTCAATTTCAAAAGCGAGGCATTGGAAAACAACTCATTGAGAAAACCAAATCACATCTTGAGCCAGATTGCATGTTGGTTTTACTGGCAGCTCCAAAAGCAAGAGAATATTATCGGCCTCTTGGCTTTGAGCAGCATCCAAGTGCTTGGACTCTTAAGAGGTTGAAATAAAAAATAACAAAAGATGGTTATTATTTTTTGAAAACCAGGGACAAATGTATTTAGAGAAAAGTAGTTCTTATCATTTTGGAAAATGCTCGATATGAAGTTCGCCTTGCCGTCCGAAATAGCTCACTTGTTTTCCTGTTATCCAAACAATGTATCCGATACAACCAGCATAGATTGTTAACCTAAGAAACTCAGGATATCTAACTTTATCGTTTTGAGCTCCGCGTATTGCAGAAATAACACCTTCTACGTTGAATGCTCTCAAAATTTCAACTAATTGACCCACAGGGTTTAACTGTCTGGCTCAACCGGTCTAAGGAATGCGAACTTCCTGAGGTGCATTGATGAAAGCGAATGGATTTAAAAACTG
>DAISKH010000066.1:14264-16111 GCA_036821105.1 Limnohabitans sp. | reverse complement strand
CTTCGCCCAGGATGCAACGCCTCTCGAGTCGCAACCCGCCACTCAATATCAAGAGGGAACAAAAACGACTCCAGATCGCCCTTGACATCAAAAAAATCAACGGCTTGATCGTCTGAGTCCCATTGCAAAGGATTGACTCGACCATAGGCCAATCCACCCACGCGCATGGGCTGGTGTATGCCTTGAACGGTCTGGTCGCTATCAAGCACGTTCGGGTCTTTGATGAACACTCGTCCCATCTCAAAAATACGCACATCCGATGTTTTACGGTCCACATTGAATTTAAGCACTTGCAACAAGCCCCCCAAAAGCGTCGTGCGCATGACGTTCATGGAGCTCGCTATGGGATTGAGTAAGCGAATGGGTTGGGCTACAGGTGAGAAATCTCTCTCCCACTGCTCTTGCACAAAACTGTAGTTGATGGTTTCTTGGTACCCCAAGGACGCAAGACTGCGGCGCAATGCAAAGGCACTGCGCTTAGACTCTGGCGGCAATTGAGCCGTAATAGGTCCTATCGGCGGCGTGGTGGGGAGCGTCTCGTAACCTAGGCATCGAATGACCTCTTCGATCAAGTCCTCCTCCAAGCTCAAATCAAACCGATGGCTGGGAGGTGTGAGTGTGATGACCCCGGGCGACTGCTCGGGCTTGAGGCCCAAGGAAGCCAAAGCCTTGAACATGGTCTCTTGATCAATCTCCATTCCAATGACCCGGCAAGCTCGCTCGACTCGTAAGCTGAGAGGTTTGGGCTTGGGCAAATTGAGCACTTGATCATCGATGGGGCCACACACCGTCTGGGAAGTACCACAAATGTCGATGACCAATTGTGTGATGCGCTCGATCATTGCAACGGTCTGCGCGGGATCAACGCCACGCTCAAATCGATGACCAGCATCGGTGGAAAAATTAAACCTTCTCGAGCGTCCCGCCACCGCATTGGGCCACCAAAAGGCAGCCTCAATGTAGATGTTTCGAGTGTCATCACCCACTGCACTGGCTTGTCCGCCCATGATCCCCGCCAAGGACTCGATGCCTTGGGCATCAGCGATGACGCCCACTTGCTGATCGAGCTCAACGCTTTGTCCGTTGAGTAACTCCAAGCGCTCACCACTCTTAGCCCACCGAACTTGCAGTGGACCGACAATTTTGTCCAAGTCAAAAATATGCGTAGGTTGACCAAACTCAAACATGACAAAGTTAGAGATGTCCACCAGTGCACTCACCGAGCGTTGGCCACAGCGCATCAACTTGTCAATCATCCATTGGGGTGTCTTGGCCTGAGGGTTTAAGCCCCTCACCACTCGACCACTAAAGCGGCCACACAAATCATAAGCGCCAGGGTCCACTTGTACCTCTAAGCGCTCCTCACACCCAACAGTAGAGGCACCAGTGTGCTGCATAGCCAAGGGCGTGCGAGTGATAGCGGACACCTCACGGGCCACACCAAACACGCTCAAACAATGTGCCAAGTTGGGGGTGAGCTTTAATGTGAGCAAATGATCATCGAGTTTCAAGTGTTCACGAATGGACACTCCCAATGGGGCCTCAGGATCAAGTACCAACAAACCGGCTTGCTCATCGCTGATTTGAAGCTCTTTGGCTGAACAGAGCATTCCAAAGCTCTCCAAGCCCATCAACTTCACGGCCTTGATCTCCATACCCCTTTGCCCATCCAAGCCTGGCAATACTGCGCCCAGCATGGCACAAGGCACTTTAAGTCCCAAGGCGGCATTGGGTGCGCCACAGACTATTTGCAAAGGACTCGCCGACGCTTGCCCCACATCGACTTGACAAACCCGCAACCGATCGGCTTTGGGGTGAGGTTCGATGCCAACGATTTGACCAACAAC
>DAISKH010000066.1:0-14254 GCA_036821105.1 Limnohabitans sp. | reverse complement strand
ACCAACAACCACGCCCGAGAAATCAGGGGCCACAGTTCGCAAATCTTCGACTTCAAGACCCGCCATGGTCAAGGCATCGGCCAATTGTTGTGAGCTCAAAGGAGGGTTACAAAACTCTCGTAACCAAGATTCAGGCAACTGCATTACTGAGACGTCCTACAAAAGTAATTATTGAAATTGACTCAAAAAGCGCAAGTCGCCATCGAAGAACAAACGCAAATCATTGACACCGTAGCGCAGCATGGTCAAACGATCGGGCCCCATTCCAAACGCAAATCCCATATAACGCTCGGGCTCCAAGCCCATGTTGCGAATCACATTTGGGTGCACTTGTCCGGATCCGGCCACTTCCAACCAACGACCTGCTAAAGGACCTGTGGCGAATTGAATATCGATTTCCGCGCTGGGCTCAGTGAAGGGGAAAAAACTTGGTCTAAACCGTAAGACCAGGTCCTCGGACTCAAAGAAGATTTTGCAAAAAGACGTGAACACGACCTTAAGATCTTTGAAGCTCACGCGCTCACCAATCCACAAACCCTCACACTGATGAAACATGGGCGAATGGGTGGCATCGGAGTCAACGCGGTAAGTTCTGCCAGGTGCGATGACACGAATCTCTGGCATACCCTCCCCACGTTCCAAAGCCGATCGGTGGGCTTTGACGTGCTGGACCGCATGGCGAATTTGCATGGGTGAGGTGTGCGTCCTGAGCAAATGACCACCTTCGACATAAAAGGTGTCATGCATTGAACGTGCAGGATGATTCTCGGGTGTGTTCAATGCTGTGAAATTAAACCAATCGGTCTCGATCTCTGGGCCCTGGGCCACGGTAAAGCCCATGGAGTTGAAAATGTTTTCGATGCGCTCCAGAGTCAAGCTCACTGGATGCAGACCGCCCGTATGACGCACACGACCTGGGAGTGTCACATCCAACGACTCGGCTTTGAGTTGGCGCATCAAGGCCTCTTGCTGCAAGGCGTCCCGTCTCGCTTGAAGGGCTTGCTCGATGGCAGTTTTGAGGGCATTGATCTTGGCACCCTGGGCTTTTTTCTCATCCACACTCAATTGAGACAAGCCCTTCATGAGCTCGGTGATCTGGCCGGTTTTACCCAAAAACTGTGCCTTGACGTTCTCCAAGTCAGCAGGTGTTTTGGCCGCTTCAAATGCCGCACGGGCATTGAGCACCACATCATCGGTTAATGCGTTCATGGGAATGAAAGGGAGTCAAAAAAACAAAAAGGTCAAAGCCAGCACTGTGAATGCATTTGCCTTGACCTCTTGAACAAGGTTACGCTCAGAAAGGAGACGGAGCGACAAACTCAAGTCTCCCCTCATTCAGAGCACAACCGACGCTTGGATTAAATGGCCAACTTGGCTTTCACTTGCTCCACGATGCCACTGAAAGCCAATTTGTCATGAACAGCCAAATCGGCCAACATTTTGCGATCGATCTCAATCGAGGCCTTCTTCAATCCGTTGGCAAATTGGCTGTAAGTGAGACCACACTCACGGGCTGCTGCGTTGATACGCGCAATCCAGAGTTGGCGAAACACACGCTTTTTGGTACGGCGGTCACGGTAGGCATATTGCCCAGCTTTCATCACCGCTTCTTTGGCGATCCTGAAAACATTACCGCGGCGGCCGCGAAAACCTTTTGCAAGGACTAAAACTTTTTTGTGACGGGCTCTAGCGGTCACACCACGTTTGACGCGAGGCATATTAAATTCTCCTGGGGTTCGTCGTTAAATCAAAGGCCAGCGGTGGGAAGCATCTGCGCCATGTGACCCATATTGGTCTCATGTACGGACACACTGCCCCTTAAGTGACGCTTATTTTTGGTCGTTTTTTTGGTCAAAATATGACGCTTAAAAGCCTGACCACGTTTAACGGTACCCCCTGGGCGAACTCGAAAGCGCTTTTTGGCGCTGCTTTTTGTTTTCATTTTGGGCATTTTCTGCTCCTCTTTGAATGTGCTCGTGAGGCGTTTGCGAAACTCACGCAACCTTGTTGGCCCCGAGACACTTATTTTTTGCGTAACCTTTGAATCAGACCAAAGCGCCTTGAGTTGCTTCAGTCGCGGGTTTGGTCACGCCACCCGGTTTTTTCTTGCCTGGCGCAATCATCATGACCATCTGCCGTCCTTCCAATTTGGGGAACTGCTCGACCACAATGCTGTCTGCCAGCTCGTCTCGAATCCTTTGTAACAAGGCCATACCCAAATCTTGATGGGTGATCTCTCGACCTCGGAAGCGAAGCGTGATTTTACACTTATCGCCCTCCTCCAAAAAGCGCCGGATGTTGCGCAATTTGATGTTGTAGTCTCCATCATCGGTGCCAGGGCGAAACTTAATCTCCTTGACCTCGATGACCTTTTGTTTGGATTTCGCTTCTTGAGCCTTCTTTTGCTCTTGGTACTTGAACTTACCGTAATCCATCAACCGACAAACAGGAGGAATGGCGGTCGCTGCAATTTCGACCAAATCCACATCCAAATCCCCTGCCATTCGCAAGGCCTCAGCAATACTGACAATCCCGATGGGCTCATTTTCTGGGCCAGACAATCGGACTTCCGGGGCCATGATTTCCCGGTTCAGGCGGTGTTTACGTTCCTCGCGCAAGCGACGGTCGCGAAATTCAGTAGCGATGGTGTTTATCCTTTTAAAACAAGGTCAAAATCGACCCAATGGGTGCAAAAGCTCAATGTGCTGGGGGCTTAGGGCTGACAAAACGCAACGAATCACGTTTTATTCGTGATATCCGCTTGGATTTTGGTTAAAAAATCTTGGACAGACAAGGTGCCAAGGTCAACATTACCTCTGGCACGAACGGCAACCAAGCCCGAAGCACTCTCTTTATCACCAATGACCAAGAGATAGGGCAACTTTTGCATTGAATAACTTCTTATTTTATACGTTATTTTGTCACTTGAATCATCGACCAAGACCCTAAGACCTTGATTTTTCAGCATTTTTGCGACATCGTTGGCATATTGAGACTGGTTTTGCGAAATTGTCAGGATCGCCACCTGATTGGGTGCGAGCCAAGTAGGAAGCGCGCCAGAGTGTTGTTCAATCAAAATACCAATAAACCGCTCAAGACTACCCACAATGGCTCGGTGCAACATGACGGGTCTTTGACGCGTGCCGTCCAAGGCCACGTATTCAGCCTCCAGTCGTTCAGGCATGGAGAAGTCCACTTGAATGGTGCCACACTGCCACTGGCGCCCCAAAGCATCTTTCAAGGTGTATTCAATCTTAGGGCCGTAAAAAGCACCATCACCTGGGGACAAGATGTATTCACAACCTGAGGCGTTCAAGCTGTGAATCAAGGCCGCCTCAGCCTTGTCCCAGATCTCATCGCTACCGATGCGTTGCTCTGGGCGGGTGGCCACTTTGTAGATGATGTCTTGGAATCCGAAGTCCTTGTAGACTTGTTGCAAAAGTGCAGTGAAGTTAGTGCACTCCTCCAAAATCTGATCTTCTGTACAAAAAATGTGGCCATCATCTTGAGTGAACCCTCTCACGCGCATGATGCCATGCAGCCCCCCCGAGGGTTCATTGCGATGGCATTGACCAAATTCACCGTATCTGAGTGGCAAATCTCGGTAGCTCTTAAGGCCTTGCTTGAAGATGAGCAAGTGTCCTGGGCAGTTCATGGGCTTTAAGGCGTAGTCACGCTTTTCACTCTCGGTGGTGAACATATTGTCACGGTATTTATCCCAATGACCTGTTTTTTCCCACAATGTTTTATCCAAAACCTGTGGGCCCTTCACCTCTTGGTAACCGTTGTCTTGGTAGACCCGCCTCATGTACTGCTCTACGCCTTGCCATACCCGCCAGCCCAAGGGGTGCCAAAACACCAAACCTGGAGCATGATCATCGATATGAAACAAATCGAGCTCTCGACCTAGTCGACGGTGATCGCGCTTTTCGGACTCCTCAAGCATGGTCAAATACTGTTCCAAAGCTTCTTTGGACTCCCAGGCTGTACCGTAGATGCGCTGGAGCATCTCATTTCTATGATCGCCCCTCCAATAGGCACCCGCAACCTTCATCAATTTGAAGTGTTTTAATTTCCCTGTTGACGGCACATGTGGGCCGCGGCACAAATCAGTGAAGGCTCCCTCGCTGTACAAAGAGACGTCCTCATGCTGAGGAATACTCTCGATGATTTGCGCTTTGTAGTTCTCCCCCAAGCCTTTGAAAAAAGCAACCGCTTCGTCGCGAGGTAGAACTTTGCGCTGGACTGGCTCATTCTTATCAGCAAGTTGCGTCATGCGCTTTTCAATTTCCACCAAGTCTTCTGGTGTAAATGGGCGGTGATAAGCAAAGTCGTAATAAAAGCCATTTTCAATCACGGGTCCAATGGTCACCTGAGCCTCAGGAAACAAGGACTTCACCGCGTAGGCCATCAAATGGGCTGTAGAGTGACGAATCACCTCTAGGCCTTGAGGGTCCTTGGCAGTCAAGATGGCCAAGCTCGCATTTCGGTCAATCACATGACTCAAATCAACCAGCTGCCCATCAACTCTAGCGGCCAATGCTGCCTTGGCCAATCCAGAGCCAATCGAGTTGGCCACCTCCATCACACTCAAAGCACTGGGGTACTGTCTAACGGAGCCATCGGGCAAAGTGATATCTAGCATTTGTTTTTCAAGTTAAAAAGTAAGACGCGTTGAATGAAAAGAATTCAAAAAGTACTTGATACGCCAAGTCTATTAAGACAGGCAAAGGCTATTCAAGTTGAACCAAAAAGTGTCAATGCAGTTGAAGGCGAAATGCATCTCTTCAACCCAATTCCAATGACCAGTCACTTCATGATCGCTTATATGGCGGAAATGTGTATTTTCCCATATTTTGCTGTTAACAATGCATTCAAAGCGGGAATTGAATTTATAAGCCAGATCAGTTTGTGTACCCCTAATTTCTTGAAGGGGGAACAAGTGGCGAAACACCTAACATTTCTTTTTGAGTACAACCTTGTCAAGAACTTTGATCCATGAAGGTGATAAAAGCGTTAAGGAAGCGTTAACGCTTTTCTTTCATTGAACGTTCTCGTCTATCCACTTGGACTCTAAGGAGAATGAATGATTGAAGAGTTTTTCCTCTCACAAAAGCCTCATTTCTCCCCTACAAGCACCAAGCCCTAAGTTGGCTCTTCGAGGGTAAAAACACCTCTCAGAGGGGAAAACTTGCGTTTTTCAACAAAAAAAACAACATTTACATTGAAAAAAAGTGATTTTCCCCTTGGAAAGTGCGATTTTTCCCTTTAGCATCACAGCACTGATGAAAAAGCATTTTTCATCGGTTTTTATATACATTCAAGAAGGAACTTCAAAAATGGCAACTGCAAAAAAAGCCCCGGCAAAAAAAGCTGCAAAAAAAGCAGCTCCCGCCAAAAAAGCGGCTCCCGCTAAAAAAGTAGTCGCTAAAAAAGCGCCTGCTAAAAAAGCAGCTCCCGCTAAAAAAGCACCTGCTAAAAAAGCAGCTCCCGCTAAAAAAGCACCAGCTAAAAAAGCTGCTGCTAAAAAGCGCACCCCCAACGCAGCCTTCATGAAGCCATTGACGCCCAGCGCCGCCTTGGCCGCTGTCATTGGTCACCATGCAGTGCCCCGCACAGAGGTGGTGAGCAAATTGTGGACATACATCAAAAAGCACGGTCTACAAGACAAAGTGAACAAGAGAAACATCAACGCTGACGACAAACTCAAAGCTGTCTTTGGCAAAGGTCAAGTCACCATGTTTGAATTGGCTGGCTTGATTGGCAAGCATTTGTCATAATTTTGGCAATATGAATCACTTTGCTGGCACCCTCAATCGTGTGCCGGCAAAGTGTTCTAAGAGTTCGTATCCCGCTTTAGAAGAATTGAAAATTTAATCGCCCTCTTATTCAACGATTCAGCGCGACTGTGCCCTCATCAACAGGCACAAGGACAAACCACCAACCCGCACTAGAGTTGTATTCGGTCTGCTCCATCACTTCTATCTATTGCTGTCATCACAGTTTGAAAATTTATTCAATGCGTTCTGAGCCATTGTTCTAGCTCTTTTCTTACCGTCTGCATGACCCCTTGCCAATCCCCCATTTGGGTTTGCCTAAAGATACGCATCGTGGGATACCACGGAGATTGCTCCCCACTCACGCCCCAGCGCCAGCAAGTGTCGTAACGATTGAGTAGCCACACAGGCTTGCCCATTGCGCCGGCCAAATGAGCTGTTGAAGTATCAACTGCAATCACCAAATCGAGTTGTTCAACCAAAGCCGCCGTGTCCGAGAAGTCGTGAGCATCATCCATCCAATTAATCAACGCAAGCGGCAATTGATTGGACTGGCTCAACTGAGCCAGTTGTGATTGAGCGGATTCACCTTTTTGTAGAGAATAGTACTCAATGGCATCCAAGCCCAATACCTTAAAGAGTTCCAAGGGAACATTCCTCCTCTCGTTGACCTCCCAAGAACTCGGTAAATTGGGTCGAAATCCGCCAGACCATACCAAGCCAACTTTGCGCTTGAGGGTTTTTTGCATGCGTTGAGACCACCATTTAAGTTTCACCGTTGGCGCATGAATATAAGGTCTATCAGCGACAAAGGGGTCGGGTTCATTCTCTAAATATCGTCTCAATGCGTGCGGCAAACTCATCATCGGACAATAAAAGTCAACCTCTGGGACACGTTCACCTTGGGCGATGAGCAACTCCACGCCGGACACACATTTGAGCAATGTTTTCAAGGCGGCTGGGACTTGGAGGATCACCTTGGCGCGAGCTTGAACAAGAATTTGGACAAAACGCACAAATTGAAGCGTATCGCCCAAGCCTTGTTCGCTTTGAATCAGTATGCTTTGATCTTTCAAGCTTTCTTGACCAAGCCACAAAGGAGTGGATAGTGCACTCTTTCTCTGTGCCAAGGCAGCCCCCTCATAGTCACGCCTAGATTCAAAATACTCCCACCCTCTTTCATACTGACCGTCCAATAAGAGAGACAAACTCATGTGATAAAGGATATGGGCATCCTCGGGCTTTAAGATCAGCGCTCGCTCATAGCATTCGATGGCAGCCTTGGGGTGTTGAAGATCATGCAGCACATCCCCCATATTGAGCCATCCGCTCAAATGTTCAGGATCACATTTGATGGTCTGACCATAGCTCATCAAAGCCGACTGCAAGTCTCTTTGCTTTTGCTGCAACACACCCAAGTTGAAATGAGCCAATGAGCACTGAAAATCAATGGCTATGGCCTGATTGAAACTCAATTGTGCACCAGCCACATCACCCATGTATTGTTGAGCCATACCCCGATTAACGTAGGCCAATGGCACCACGCCCCCAAGATCAATGACTTGGTTAAAGCGTTTAATGGCCTGAGAGTATCGACCCGAATTGATCAGCAACAATCCTGCATTGAAGAAAGCCTTGTCATCTTGGGTTCCAAGTTGAATGGCTTTTTCATAGCTGATAAGCGCCGCATCAAGGTGTTCCAGTTGATGCTGAGCAACGCCCAGTTGAAACCAACTCTCTTTGTTTCCGGGCTCCAGACTCAGCGAGCGTTGATATGCCTCAATTGCCTCTGGCAATCGACCCAGGTGAAATAAAACATACCCTCGGTACTGATGGGCCACAGAAAAGTTTGGCGCCTTTTGTACGACTTGATCAAAACTCTTCAAAGCACTGGAGAAATCCCCTGCTTCTTGACAAGCCTGGGCCTTACTGAAATGGGCTTCGATGTAGTTTTCATCGAGCGCAATGGCTTGATCAAAACTGACCATCGCGCCCTCATACTCTTTGAGCTCACTCAAAGCTCGGGCCTTGTACAAGTGAAGTGGTGCATGCTGGGGTTGCGAAGGAATGACTTGTAAAAAGCAAGTCAATGCGGCACGCCAACTCTTGAGCCCCATCAGAGTGAGCCCTTTGTGGATATAAATCTCATCCAGCGCTGGGTTCACTTGCAAAGCCCGGTCAAAGATTTCAAGAGCATTTTCCAACCGCCCCATCTCCTTTAACGTCAAACCCCACTGCATCAAGCATTGCAAATCACCAGGATTGAGAGCATGTGCGCGCTCGAAAAAAATTAGAGATTCTTCAAATTGTCTGGATTGAGAGCAAATGATTGCGCTCCCTATCAGCGCACCCCAATGCGTCTCATCAAGCTTTAAGGTTTTCCCGTAAAAGGCCAACGCGCGGTCAAGCTCCCCTTTTTCATGGCATTGCTGCCCGCTTTCAAAGAGCTCTTTAACACCCACTGAATGGGCTTGCGAGAAAAGTGAGAAATTCATTCGAAAAATTGGGAATCAAGCTTAATGATCTTTGGACCCATTTTAGGCGCTAAGATTAAGAAGTTCCATAACATTTAAGAACCAATTCACTCACATAGGGCGAGAAAATGATGCAAGGGCCTAGAATTTGGAAACATGTGCTTGCAAATCTATGTAAACCTCAGTGTCAGCTTGGATTGGTATCGCCACGTGCCCACGACTTAAACACCTCATTTATAGCCCAGGTGTCACCGATATCGTCAATCTGGCCCTGCCTCACATCAAGCTTAGAGAATTGGCTCCTTTTGAAAACCTATCCTTGAACTCCTACCACTGCATTTCTAGATGAACGCAAAACCCAATGAAATTTGAATTGGTCCAAGAGCCACTCTTAGCGATAGAGTCTCATGTGTCGATTGCGCAAACACACCGCAGTGAGGCCAGTCGCATGCTTGAACTAGCAGCAGCGGACCCCGACTTGGCCAATCGCTACATGCGAATGTTTTATTTGTTTCAAGGCACGCAACAAGAAGATTTTTCACTTCAAATGCAGGCCAAAGCACTTAGCCTGAGAAGTAATTATCGACTTCAAACGCACGCAAAAGAGCCAGCACTTCGCTTATTGGCTTTGTGCGCACCAGGAGACATGCGGGAGAATCTTCCTGTGGACTATTTGGTTGAGCATCAAGCCATTCGATTGGAGTTGCTCTACATTTTGCCCAATCAACCCGCACCCCGACAATTACCAGACCACGACGTGGCCATCGTGGCGATGGGTTACTCAAAAAATAATCTTACTCTTTTGAATACCCTTAACGAATGGGCACCGCATTGGCCTAGGCCATTATTCAATCAGCCGTCATGGATCCCTTTTTGTGAGCGAGAGCTAGCCTACCAAACACTCAAAGAAGTTCCAGGGCTCATCGTGTTGCGTCAAGTCAAAATGACCCGACAAGACCTGATCGTTTTGGCCAAGAACTCTCTGAACCAACTGCTCCCCAACCCCGAGCGAGAAAAGGAGTTCAGCGCAGAGTGCTTTCCCTTTACCCTAAGGCCCAGTGAATCCCATGCTGGGTTGGGCTTTGAAAAAATAAACAACATTAAAGAGCTTGAAAACTACTTAAATCAACACCGTGAGGACGAATTTTACCGATCTCCCTACATCGATACACAAGGCCACGATGGGTTGTACCGCAAATTTCGGCTCTCTCTCATCCAAGGCAAACCCTTTGTGAGCCATTTGGCGGTCTCCGAGCATTGGGTGGTGCATTACAAATCGGCTCAGATGGAATTCAACGAATTGAAAAAAAATGAAGAAAAGATCTTCATGGAAAATTTTGAGGACCACATAGCCAAACCCTTTGAGCAAATCTTTAAGAACATACACCGCTTGATTCCACTGGATTATTTGGTACTCGATTGCGCGTTAAGCCACGAGGGCCAATTGATTGTTTTTGAAATAGACAATTCGGCTTGGGTTCACAACACAGACCCAGAGGAACTTTTCCCCTATAAGAAAGCAATCATGCAAAAAACTTTTGATGCCTTTTACAAAATGCTCAACTCCATGGGATCAAGACCGTGACACTGAACAATCAAAGAAATTTTTCTGCTGGACCTGGCGCATTGCCCGACAGCGTGCTCAGGCAAGTGCAAGAGGCCATCGTGGCACTACCAGAAACGGGCATCTCGGTCTTGGGCATGAGTCATCGTAGCGATTGGTTTGAGCAACAACTCCATGACGCTGAAAACAATTTAAGGAGTTTGTTGGACATTCCGAAAAACTACCAAATTTTGTTTTTACAAGGCGGCAGCAGTTTGCAATTTTCCATGATTCCCATGGCTTTTCTAAGAGGCACTGGCAAGACTGCGGAATACTTAGAGACGGGTTATTGGAGCTCCAAAGCCCCCAAAGAAGCAGTCCATGAGGGAAACGCTCACATAGCTTGGAGCGATAAAGTTGCAGGTTTTCGATCCTTGCCTGATTGGGGGCAATTGCAACTCGATCCCCAGGCCGCCTATTTGCATTATGTCTCCAATGAAACTGTCGAAGGCCTGGAATTCAAGAGCGAACCCAAGGATCTATCAGTCCCCATCATTTGCGACATGTCCTCCAATTTATTGGCGCGCCCGGTCGACATCAGTCGCTTCGATCTCATTTATGCCCATGCTCAAAAGAACTTAGGGCCCGCAGGCGTGACTTTAGTGATCGTGAAAGATGAGTTTTTAGCCTGTGCTCGCAATGACCTCCCCTCAATGCTTAACTACCACACGCACTTGAGTGCTCACTCGGTTTACAACACTCCCTGTGTATTTTCAATCTACGTTCTCAATTTGGTCACTCAATGGATGCTTCGTGAGGTTGGAGGCTTGATCTCCATGGGGGAGCTCAACAACAAAAAGGCCAATTTAATTTATCAAGCCTTGGACCAATTTCCAGAACATTACCAACTTCACGCACACCCCCCCAATCGCTCAGAGATGAATGTGACATTTCGTTTAAAAAGCTCTTTACTCGAAGCAGATTTTTTAAAGAACGCCAGATCATCGGGTTTTACTGGCTTAGAGGGACACCGCTCCTTGGGGGGGATTAGAATCTCGCTCTATAACGCCATTGGCTTGCAAGCAACTCAGGAATTGGCCCAATTTCTTATTTCACAAGCCACGCCCTGAGAATTTCAAAAAAGTATCGGGGAATTTTCTCAAGTGAATTAGGGACTAACCATTACGTCTATTTACCAATGCCTGCGCTGAATGGGCTTGCGTTAATATGATCCAAAGTCAAGCCATTCATTCTCACTCTTAATAAATTTCAAAACCTTACACTTTGTTCGTTTTCACAGTGCAATTTTCAAAAACATGCGTTCATTGAATTTTTATTTACTACTTTTAGTGACTGTGACGTATTACCTGGCGTTTTTTTTAAACGACTACTTTTTTTCATTTACAGCCTACACAGACCATGTAAACTGGGTCTATCTGCCCTCAGGTATCGCCTTGGCTTATGTTTTGGTATTAGAAGGAATTGGGGCGTTGGGTTTATTTTTTGCTTCTATTGCCATCAATTTGCAACTGCACAGCACTGATCCAATCGTGACAGATCTAGTCACGAGTTTCATTAGCGCCATCACGCCATTGATTGCCAGACAGTTGTGTGTTTATTGGATTGACTTGGATGAGAATTTAGGAGATTTGACATTCAAAAAAATCACTGAATGTTGTATCGTTTTTGCCCTGATCTCCAGTGTCTTTCATCAACTGTGGTTTCATATTGACAAACTCGATGAGATTTTTTTTGAAGACTTCTTGGCCATGTTTATTGGGGATGTCCTTGGTAGCCTCATCATTTTGTTCATTGGCTCCTTGGGTCTGAGGCTTTACAGGCAATACGCCACTCAAAAACGATAGCTAAAAAAGTCTTTGCACTGCACTCGGGGTCGAACTAAAACTGAAGAGACCCCCAAACATTGAGCGTCATTGGCCTAGTTCAAAGGTCTTTAGGCTAGATGGACACTTGGAAAACACTTAGTAGGCGCGTACCCTCTCAACTCTAGAATCAATGCATTGAGCATAAGGGAGGCAACCGTGTCTAAGACATTGAGAAATCATTGCCCTGGTCTAGGGCGCAGTTTGTGTATTTTCTTACGCTTGTTTGTCTGGTGTTCCAGACGAGCTAAAGGGTTGTCATACTTAATCGGCCTATCACTTTCGGCGTTGATGACGGTGAGCTTCGCCCAAACCAATAGCCCTCCTACCCCTCCCGTTACCAGTGCACCGAACTTGACCAATCCAAACGCACTGGGCTATCCCAATCGTGCTGTCAAATTCATTGTGCCCATCACTCCGGGTGGAAGTAACGACGTGGTGGCCCGTGTGATTGCACAAAAACTCACCGAGCTTTGGGGGCAATCGGTCGTGGTAGACAATAAACCAGGTGCGGGAATGAATTTGGGCGCAGACTTCGTCGCCAAAAGTGCTCCAGATGGTTACACCTGGCTCCTAGGGGCCAATAATATATTTGTCACCAACCCTCATGTTGGCAAAGTGCCTTTTGATGTTTTCAAAGACTTTAGCCCAGTCACGCAAGTTGCTTTGGTGCCTTTTGTTTTGGTGGTGCACCCTTCGGTGGGAGTTAAAAATGTGGCATCCCTGATTGATTACGCCAAGAAAAATCCAACCTCTTTGAATTATGGCTCCTCAGGCAACGGCTCCCCCCAACAATTGGCCACTGAAATGCTCAATTACCAAGCTGGAATTTCAATCCAGCACGTTCCCTACAAGGGAGCAGTGCCTGCTATCACGGATTTATTGGGCTCACGCATCCAAGTCTTCATAGGGGCGATCAATTCACTGCTACCCTATACCAAAGACGGCAAACTGAGGCTGCTCGCTGGAGCTGGCGCCCAACGCATTGGTGCATTCCCAGACTTGCCGACCATTGCTGAAACCGTTCCAGGAGTAGCCCTGGATGTGTGGCTAGGCGTTTTCATGCCCGCTGGAGTACCCAAAGAGATTATTTCAAAAGCGAATACAGACATAGCGCGCGTGTTACTTTCGCCAGAGGTTAAAACCAACTTGGCGTCACAAGGCATAGAAGTTGCCACCAGCACCCCAGAAGCCTTGGCCCAAACCATCCGAGAAGACTATGCACGTTGGGGTCGGATCATTCAAGCCACCAATATCAAAGCAGACTAATCTTGCTACAAGCATTAGTCCCCAAGCCCACAAGACCTTTCCTTTCAAGAAGTTAATTTATGACACACCGTGAGATTCCCATCCCCAGCCCAACCAGCCAAGAAGTATGGGGGAGTGACTCGATTGCTCAATGCCTTAGGAGTTTAGGTCTGCGCTATTTGGCTTTAAACCCTGGGGCGAGTTACCGCGGTTTGCATGACAGCTTGGTCAACCACTTGGGCAATGAACACCCGCAGATGCTGCTGTGCTTACATGAAGAGGTGGCCATCTCGTTGGCGCAAGGCTATGCCAAAGTCAGTGGCAGCATGATGGGAGCAATTGTGCACTCCAACGTTGGGTTGATGCATGCCACCATGGCCATTTTCAATGCCTGGTGTGACCGAACCCCTGTGTTAATTTTGGGGGCCACGGGACCTTGGGATGCCGCCAAACGCAGGCCCTGGATAGACTGGATCCATACGAGCGCCGACCAAGGCGCCTTGGTCAGGGACTACACCAAATGGGACAATCAACCGGGTTCTGTCCCCGCGGCCATTGAAGCCATTTTGAGGGGACAACAAATCGCACAAACTAGCCCCAAGGGACCGGTTTACATCAATTTGGATGCAGCTTTACAAGAAGGTAAAACCGACCACTTGATTCCTTGCCCAAACCCCAATCGGTTTGCACCTCCAGTGGCGCCCCCGCCAGGCGAGCAAGAAATCAAGCATGCCATTGAATTGATCGATCGTGCCACTGAGGTGGTCTTTTTAATGGGCCGCATGTCCAGTGATCAAGAGGCCTGGGAGCAACGCATCGCGTTGGCCGAACGCGTTCAGGCACGGGTCATCACTGACCTTAAAAATCCTGCAGTCTTTCCAACTCTTCACCCCCAACACGTGGCCTATCCTGGCTATTTTTTACACCCCCAGGCTTGCGAGGCAATTCGCCAAGCTGAGCTTGTGGTGCTCTTTGACTGGGTTGATGCTGGCGGGGCCTTCAAGCAAGCTTTTGGAGCCCAGGCACCAGATACTCAGGTCATCCACATTAGCTTGGATCAACACAACCACAGAGGCTGGAGCATGGACTCGGGAAGTCTTTTAGGTACGGATGTGTACATGCTTTGTGAACCCGATGATGCGGTGAGCGCATTACTCGCTGGCGTCAAACCAAAGGCGTCCAAGTCTTTTCCAGAAAAAGCACCTTTGCCCGTGGTGCCCAATGACGATGTGGTGAGCATTCGAGCAATCGCCGACGTTTTGCGCCCATTAAGAGACCAGTACCCCATCAGCATGATTCGATTACCACTGGGATGGAACGGTGCATACC
>DAISKH010000065.1:0-16324 GCA_036821105.1 Limnohabitans sp. | reverse complement strand
GGTTTGGTGGGGTAACTCAGAGCAGGATTGGATGCTGAGTTGTTTTGAGCAAAAGTAAAACTTGATAGCAATCCCAATGGCAGCACCAATAAGGCTGATTTGATGAACTGATATTTGCTCAACATCGTCAAAATTTTCATGAAATCAACCTCAGGTGTATACAGTCAAAAATAACCAAAAAAATACAACAAACGATTATCGTGATTCTGTCTGAGTCCAATCGGGGCGTAACTTCACCTGCTCAAGAACATAGTGTGCCATCTCCTTGCGAGTTGTCACCCACACATCGTCTCGTTTGAGAACTCGGGCCATGATTTCATCAAACACCCATGCTCCAGAGGGACGTCCAAACACATGGGTGTGTGCCGTCACATCCAACATCAACGGACAATTCTCACGCTCTGTCATCGCACTCAATGTATCCTCGAAGGCCTCTAGCATATGTCTGGGCGCATTTCCATAGCGAACGGTGGTGGGCAAATCATTCACATCCATCGTCAATGGAATACAAACGATGGGGTGACCGTCAAATTCTTGGATGTAGGGACGATCATCGTCGTTGCAATCGCCGTGATGCAAATAACCTCGCTTGGCCAATAACCTGGGAGAAATCAAGCTACCTGTACCGCGAGGGCTGATCCAGCCACAAGGCTCTACACCAGAAACACTGGTGAGGAGTTGATGATTTTTTTCAATATTGGCAACCTCTCCGGCTTCGTCAAAATAAACTGGAATAACGTCCATACCCCAAGAATGATTGACAATTTCATGGCCTCGCTCATGAATAGACCTCACAGCATGGGGAGCAATTTCACCCAAAACACCATTGACCATGACGCTGGTTTTGACTCCCCGTCGGTCGGCAAAATTCAATAACCTCTCAATCCCACGATTAGCCCCAAATGAAGCCCAAGAATGGGCATTGGTATCAAAAAATCCAGGTTTCAAGACGTTACCCATGGGCCCAATGCCCGGGGCTTGACCATGAGACCAAGCCTCAAAAGCGATATTAAAAATGATGGCCACGCGTTGACCCTGGGGCCAGCGAAATTGGTCGTTGAGTCGAATGGTTTTTTGATCACTCATGGCGGCAAGAATAAATATTTGAAAGCGTTACCCCTCAGGGCGTCGACGCATTAAAGGAAAAAGAAAGAGGTGCACATTGTCATAGCTCAAGTGCAAACTATCACTTAAGCACAGGACTGGATTGTGACACAAGAGCTTGACTCTATAAGGAGCCACCAATGGCTCGAGAAGGTCAACAGAGGTAAATTGGATTTTGACTAAAGAGAATCTGCCAAATTCAATTGAGAGGCAGATCACAAGCGGGTTACGTTTTTCAAAACCTCATTTTTATCCGCCAACAACACCTCATTAAAAGCAGTAGAAAAATCTCGGCCACAGCGCATCAGCAGTCTTGCAGGTATTCCACTTGAGTAGTGCAAATCGTATCGGCTAAAAATGTAGGACAAAGTAGGAGAGACTTCAGGCTCGAGGAGCAAGAAGGGGATTTTTTGCTGCGCTCTCTCCATTACCTCTTTCATCTCATTGACCCTACCTGGGTCATTGGCAAAAGCCCGGCCAATGAAAGAGATGGTTTTTTTCTGGGTGTCTAAGCGTGTCCAGAAAGGGTAGTTAACTCCACGGGACGTATAAATCTCTCCAGACTTTTCGATTCTCGCATCGACCTTATTTTTATTGTAGTAATCCACAATCGTGTCAGAGTTGATGTCAACAGACTTCAAGACCATAATTTTGGTGTCATTGGCCTGACTGCGAGTTTCTTCACAAAGGTCAATGATCATGGAGACCATACGCGGCACATCGTCTCGGTGAATATGAATTTTAAGTAATAAATTGGAAAGTACGATCATTACATCATCAAATACACTGGGGCTCACCCGTATTTCTGTGGGGGTGGACTGCATCGGAGGCTCTTTATAACCCCGATCGGTTTTAGGCATGATGTACTGACTGTAATGAATTTGGTCTTCGATCAAACTCTCAAGCTTGACGTTGAAAAAATAATGTTTGATCTCTCTTTGATCACACACGGCCTCATAAAACCGTGTGATGATGTTCTTGAGATTGGGAATTCCCCCATATTTTTTCATCAAATTGAGCATTGACTTTTTCTCCCCGTTTTTTATTGGAATACTTGAACAACTGGGTACTTAAAGTGAAGACTTACTGCAAGAAAAGGCCTTGCATTGACCACAATTCATATTATGACAACTATGACATAATTCACTCTGGCTGTAAATAGAACATTCACTTTGTTACGGTTTGAACTGGTCAAATTCTCATATGAGGTGGCAACACTTACACTTTGAGTTTTGAAATAGGCAATTTTTAGATAATCCTTTGACCATAGTCAAATAAGTCTCGTCAGATTTACACACGATTACGAGGATTCACCTCAGTTTCTTGCTTTACCTCCTTCGTCATTGACCCCAACCCCCTTAGAGAGTGACATTAATTTGAGAATCGATGAATCCCCCAATTTTCGAATCGCTTTGATCCACGCCACTCCTTTGGCGATGGATCCAATCGCGCAAGCTTTTTCCAAACACGCCCCAAGCGCAGAGGTATTTCATCTTCTCGAAGATAGCCTATCCAAGGACCACGCCAAAAATGGCGTCCTCACACCTCAAATGATGGAGCGCTTTGATCACCTAGCCCGCTACGCGTGGCTAACCCAAGCTGACGGAATTTTATTCACCTGCTCAGCCTTTGGGGCTGCCATAGATGCCTGTGCCAACAAAACACAAAAACCCGTGTTAAAACCCAACCAAGCCATGTTCGAGCAAGCCTTGATGACACATCCTCGGGAGTCGATCTTGCATGTGGGCTTGGTGGCCACTTTTGAGCCCTCTATTGCATCCATGAGTGAGGAGTTTTTAAGATTATCCGAATCCTTGGGCTTAAAAACTCAGGTTCATCCTTATTTTGTCCCAGAAGCCATGAAAGACTTGGCCAATGGCGATGATGATTTGCACCATCAAAAAGTATCCCTCGCCATGCCCGCACTCGAGCACTGCGATGTGATCATGCTGGCCCAGTTCTCTATGGCAGCGGCAAAAGATTCATGTCAAGCCACCACCTCCGTTCCTGTCTTAACCAGCCCAGATTGCGCCGCATTGGAGATGATGAAGCGCTTGGCTCAAACAACCAACCACACCCACGATGACCCCAAGATTTAAACTCCCAGAGCTCGAGCGTTTCATACAAGAGGCCATGATGGCTCTTGGATTTCCAAAAAAAGATAGTCTCGTCATTGCTCAACTGATGGCACAAGCCGATATGCAAGGCTCCGATGGGCACGGCATATTTCGTCTAGCCCCCTATGCCAAACGAATAAAAGGGGGGGCCATTAACCTTCATCCCGAAATTAAAATCGTCAAAGATAAGCCCGCCATGGCTTTGATTGATGGGGACAATGGGATGGGGCACTTGGTAATGAAATACGCAACCGAGTTGGCCATCGAAAAAGCCAAGAAAACTGGTATCGCATGGGTTGGCTCGCAGTACAGTAACCATGCAGGACCAGCCTCCCTTTATGCCAAAATGGCGCTTGAACACGATCTTTTAGGCCTGTACTTTGCGGTGGGCAATGCAAATCACCTGCCCCCCTGGGGAGGCCTAGATATGCTGCTCTCCACCAATCCTATCGCCGCAGCCATCCCCACGCTCAACGAAATACCGATTGTTTTGGACATGGCTACAACCGTTGCGGCTTATGGCAAAGTAAAAGCCAAAGCACAAAACGGAGAAATGATGCCCGAGGGTTGGATGGTCGACCAAGAAGGTAAGCCGTTACTCGATCCCACTCAAAGCGACAAAGGCTTTTTGCTCCCTATCGGTGGTTACAAGGGATATGGCTTATCTATGATTGTGGGTATTTTGGCCGGCACATTGAATGGTGCTGCCATGGGACGAGATGTGATTGATTTCAACAAAGATGCCACCAGTGTCACCAATACTGGGCAAGCAGTGGTCATGATCGACCCTGATGCTTTTGGTGACATTCATGAATTCAAGCGGCAAATTGATCGTTTGATACAAGACATCAAAGCCAGTCGGAAAATGCCAGGCGTTGAACAAATTTGGCTCCCTGGTGAACAAAGCCATTTAAAAAAACAAATCAATTTGCGAGACGGTGTGGCGCTTTCAAAAGGTCTAACGGATCAACTCGCTTTATTGGCCGATGAATTGCACATCTCCCCTTTAGTCGCCGCGTGATTCGACCCAAGCAACTAAACTTGTTTACAACTCAAAATTTATGATTCAAAGACGAACACTTTTACAAACGGCCACTCTGCTTGGACTTGGCGCCAGTTCCAGTGCCAACTTAACTTTAGCCCAATCGGCTTACCCAAACAAACCCATCAAGGTGATCGTTCCCCTGGCTCCAGGGAGTGCCGTGGACAATGCAGCACGCATTGTGATGCAAAAAATTTCACAAAATACAGGACTTGGAATCGCCATTGAGAATCAAGCTGGTGCCTCTGGGCTCATTGGAGCGGACAAAGTGGCGAAGTCAGCTCCCGATGGATATGTCCTTGGTGGATTCAACGACAGCATCATGACCATGCTCCCCAACTTGCAAAGCAAAATGCCTTGGGATATTCAAAAAGACTTTGAGCCAATCTCCTTGGTGGCTACCGTGGAATGGGGCTTGGTGGTGGATGCAGATTCGGGCTTCAAATCGGCACAAGATTTAATTCAAGCCGCCAAGCTCTCACCTGGAAAGATTAATTATGGATCCGGGGGAAATGGAAGCCCTCAACATATCGCCATGGCACTATTTGCAGCCCAGTCAGGCATCAAACTCACTCACGTTCCTTACAAAGGGGCTACCCAAGCAGCCGTGGGCTTGGCTGGCAAGGAAGTGAACGTGTGTTTCCAAGGCATTGCCACGGTCAACTCACTCATCAAGGGCGGCAAACTCAAGCTCATCGGAGTCTCTACCCCCAAGCGAATGGCTCAGTTTCCTGACGTGCCTACTATTTCAGAGTCAGGTTTACCTAATTTTGAATTTAACTCTTGGTATGCCATGATGGCACCCGCAGGGACACCAAAGCCTGTGGTCCAGCGTTTTTATAAAGAAGTACTAAAAGCTCTTTCAGACGAGTCTGTTAAGGAGCAACTCATTGCTCAAGGTCTAACCCCTAGGGGGACCTCCCCTGAAGAATTAACTCTGTTGCTTTCCTCTCAGCTTACAAAATATGAAAAGCTCATTCGCCAAGCCGGAATCACAGCAGACTGAATTTGATAATTCCTTCGCTCAGATGCCCAACAATCACTACAGTCCCAATCAAGACCAGAGATGCGTTTAGGCCATTTTTAGGTAATAATCCAATACCTTAATTTTCCTTGACTTCTATCATGATCACATCCCCAAGCGGCCTACAGTATCTAGACACTCATATTGGCGAGGGCGATATAGCCCAGGCAGAACAAGAGGTGAGTGTTCACTACACAGGCTGGCTTTATGAAAACGAGCAAGCGGGTGAGAAGTTTGACTCTAGCTTTGATCGTCACGCTCCCATCGAATTCTTCTTGGGTGAAGGCATGGTGATCAAAGGCTGGGATGAGGGAATACAAGGAATGCGTGTGGGCGGCAAGCGAACTCTAATCATTCCACCTGAATTGGCATACGGCGCTAGGGGTGCGGGTGGGGTTATTCCACCCAATGCCACCCTCAAATTTGATGTCGAGCTGGTGGAAATCCTCTAAAAGTGACGGATTGACGCTACCGTCAACCAATTTTTTGACTTCACCATAAAAGCATACGATCGATTGGGCTATTGGGCTCGATGGCCATTAGATTGACTGATTAGATAGACTGCACAACTTTTGTGCAGTCTATAGCCTTAGTCTGCGCCAGACTCAGGCTAACCCTATACACAGTTCTATCGGCAACCGAGTAGACTTTAAATCGCTCTAGATTTGAGTTGGGAGAATGGGCCTGGGTACAAAATCCATCGCCACAGTATCAAGTCCCAGTTTTTTTATACCTCATCCATTTTTCTCTACCCCCATCAAGCTCAGTGTTGATCAAGTCCGAATGCATACCATTTTAGATTCCATCATTCCATGGCGCATTGCAGCAGGGCTGATATTGTTGGCCTGCCCATGGCTAGCCATGGGTCAAGAAACCGCCAAATACCCATCCAAACCCATACACATGGTGGTGCCTTTCACAGCAAGTGGCCCCACCGATACCATGGCACGTGTTTTGGCGCAAAAGTTGTCGGAAGTCTTGGACGAAGCGGTGATCATCGAGAACAAGGCTGGTGCAGGTGGCAGTATTGGAGCGGAATTTGTAGCCCATGCACCTGCTGATGGCTACACCCTCTTATTTACCAGCGCTGGTGTTGTGAGTGTCAACCCCAGTTTGAATAAAGTCGGTTTTGACACCATGCGCGATTTCGCACCCATTGTCAAAACCAGTTCGTTGGCCAGTCTATTGGTGGTTAACCCTAATTTAAAAGTTAAAACCTTGGAAGAGTTTATCAAGTTGGCCAAATCTAAGCCTGGGCAACTCAACTATGGAACATCAGGACCTGGAAGTGCAAGTCACTTGGCCATGGAAATGTTTAATAAGATGGCCCAAGTGAATATATTGCACGTGCCCTACAAAGGGGCCGCGCCTGCTGTCACTGATCTTTTATCGGGAAATGTCCAGGTCATGTTGATTGGCATTACACCAGTTTTGCAATTTGTAAACTCTGGCAAATTACTGGCCCTAGGCGTATCCAGTCTTCAGCCCTCTCCCATGGTCCCGCAGGTACCCACTATCGCCTCGGCTGGACTTGCTGGTTTTGAAGTTAGCAATTGGCTCGGTTTGTTTGCACCTATCAACACACCTTCAGCCATCATTAATAAACTCAACAAAGAGACCAATGCATTGATGAGGTCCGAGGACGTCAAATCAAAATTAAACAAAGAGGGACTCGATCCAGTGAACAACAACAGCCCCGCTCAATTTAAAGAATACGTACAAAGTGAAATCATCCGGTGGTCAAAAACCATTAAAGAGTCCAACATTCAAAATTGATATTTAAGGCCTCTAAGCCTGTCCATGCATTAGCCAATTTATCCATGAAGCACGAGACCATGACACCTCCTCCCCTCACCCGCGAGATCGTTCAAGCGTGCTTGATTGATTTGCCGCCCAGGGTAGGATTGATTGAAAAAGAAACTGCCACAAAATGTCTGATTGACTCACTAGCCTGCGCATTTGCCGCCTACAAAGAGCCCGCCATTGAAAACCTCAAGCAGTCCTTATTTGAGCATGCAAGCACCCAAGGCTCTTCTTTAATAGGTTATGCGCACCAAGGTCGAAGTGATGATGTTGCCCTAATCAATGGCACGATGATCAGTTTACAACTCTTTGATGATAATCAAGCTCAGATGCGTGGACATCCATCGGGCCCTTTATTACCGGCAGTATTAGCGATTGCCGAAGAAGTCAATGCAACATTAAATGATGCACTGGTCGCATTTGTCATGGGTTATGAAATCGAGTGCCGCTTGGGCGTACTCTTTAATCCTTCCCACTACGAAAAAGGTTGGCATGCGACTTCAACACAAGGTGCATTTGGTGCTGTATTGGCCAGTGCCATATTGATGCGTTTAAGTCCTGAGCAAATGCTTCATGCATTTGGCATTGTGGCATCAATGACCAGTGGTTTACGCCGCAACTTTGGCACCATGACCATGTCACTTCACAGCGGTATTGCAGCCAGCAACGGAGTGAAGGCTGCCAAACTGGCCGCTCGAGGTTTCACGGCCGATCCAGAAATTTTTGATGGGCCCATGAATGTTGGGCAAGTACTTTCCAAAGAATGGGATGAGTCTAGAGTTTCAGAGGATTTAAAAAAATGGGGGGAGCCTTTTATGATCCACTCCCCAGGACCAAGCTTTAAGTTATACCCTTGTGGGCGCCCTCCACTCTTTGCTGTGGACTGTGTGGTTGAGTTGCAGAAAAAACACCGCCTTAAAGTATCAGACATCAAGTCCATAGTGGCTGAGGTAAGCTATATGTTTCCTCGCACTCTCATTCACTCCCATCCCATTAATGGCCTTCAAGGTAAAACGTCACTCGAGTACTGTATTGCGAGTGCTTTTGTAGATGAGCGGCCAACGTTATCGTCATTTTCTGATGAAGCAGTTTGGAGACCGCAGATTTTGTCATTGATTGATTTAATCACTGTGAGTGTTCCACCGCATTTGTCTGAAGCACATGAAGCCGTGAGAAAAGCCCCATTTGAACAACCAGTTACATTGCGAGTGCATACGCACTCTGGCCATCAGTTTACAGAAACTGTAGCTCATCACAAAGGATCTCCCGAAAACCCAGCCAGCCAAAAAGACTTGGATGCCAAATTTTTCGATTGTGTTGCTCCTTGGCATAGTCAGGAAAAAATGAATTCAATATTGGAAATGGCTAAAGAAGGACAAACCCTGGTTCGCACATTAATGCAGCGACTTAAAGTCCAAGGTCGATAAGGTACCCTTTCATGTTCAACCACCTCTCATGAAATCTCGACCAGTCATTGTTGTCCAAGACGATAAAATTTTGAGGTTGGTTCAAATCCTTTTGGATCCAAACGTTAGCAAAGAGCGTTGGGATGCGTTTGCTGACTTTTTGAGCACTGACGTTCCTGATCTGAACGCATGGGTTACAAGCTTCAGGATGCAATCAAAAGCCATGTTCCCCAGTGAAGTTCTGATGGTCAAAACTGTCGAAGAATTTCACTCCTCTTTACCCAACGCTGATTACGCCTTCATCGAAAGTTTTACATTCGGCGAGCTTGAGATCAAACTCGGCAAACAACTCAAATCAGTTCATCAGTTTGGTCTAAATACTGAACACATAGATTTACAAGCTTGCAAAAAAGCCCATATTGATGTGTATAGCCATCGAAGACTCACGAACATTGCACTGGCAGAGCACACAATGATGCTGTGTTTGAATTTAGCGAGGCGCTTCCCATTTGTTAACGGGCTGATACGTGCAAGGGATTTAAAAGCGGTTGGACTTGAATACAGACCTTATGATTTAAATCACACAGCCAATGCAAACTACGGGCGTGTACCTAGACTGAGTATGCTTCATGGCAAAACAATTGGATTATTGGGATTTGGTGAAATTGCAAAAGAAGTGGCAACGTTGGCCCAATGCTTTGGAATGAACATCCTTTGTCACAGACGCACTGCATTGACTGAGATGGAGCGCGCTCAATGGGGAATTAAAAATGTAGATTTCCAGACCCTACTGAAATCCAGTGATTTTTTCAGTATTCACACGCCGCTCAATAGCAACACAATTGACATGATCGATGCCAAAGCATTCGATCAGATGCAACCAGGAGCATTTTTAATCAATACAGCTCGGGCCAAAATCGTCAATCACGATGCGCTCTATGAGGCACTAAAGAGCAATCAAATAGCAGGTGCTGCATTTGATGTTCATTACCAAGAACCTGCCAATGAAGATGAATCTTTATTGAATCTGTCTAATTTCATCTCGACACCGCATTTATCCGGGACCTCCAGAATTTGCAACTTAAATGATGTTGCGTCCTTGATTGAACAGTGTGTACCCCGCACAACGACTGGAACAACGACGAATGCTTGAGGTCAAAATCGAGCAAGATTCTATCCATGAGCACTCCCAAAGTTTGCAGCGCCATCAAAGGACTCTTTTATGCAATTATTTAATATTAGAAGAATGAAATCTTTAACTAAAGGCTATCACCATCCTCAGTCTTTCACTCAAAAAGGACTTTACCTGCAGGTGATGACGGTGTTGGTGTTGGGGCTCTCACAATGGCATACTCAAACCCAAGCTCAAACTCAAACGATAGCGTCCAGCCATACTCCTTCTTCAACCTCTGTATCCACGTCACAGCCACCAAGTTATATGGCTGATCTGCCTGGGGTGAATTTATGGTACACCGATACTGGAGGCACTACAAACCAAGAAATATTGATTTTGCTTCACCCCAACACAGGAAGTAGCGAAATTTGGTCTTTACAGTCTGAGGTATTTTCTAAAGCTGGCTACCGAGTGATTGCCTTTGATCGGCGTGGTTGGGGGAAAAGTACTGCAAAAATGCCAACAGACAATGGCGCACAAAGCATTGCGGAAGATCTTGAGGCGTTAGTGCAATATCTAAAAATTGAGCGCTTTCACCTACTCGGAATCGCTGGTGGTGGCTTTGCAGCCGTGGACTATGCAGCTTGGAAACCTCAAAGACTCAAAAGTTTGATCGTTGGTGGCAGCACAGCCCAACTCTCAGAGCCCTCGATGAAAGAGACAGTTGAGCGTATTGAAATACCAGGCATACGGAAAATACCCTCTCACTTTAGGGAAGTTGGACCTTCCTATAGGACACGGGCCCCAGAGGGAACACGTCTTTGGATGGAGATAGAGGAAAGATCTCAGCAACCCAACGCTAAGTCTCAACCCCTACGAACACCCAATACATTTGAAAAAATAAAAACCATCAAATCTCCAACCTTGATTATTGCAGGTGGTGCAGATCTACTGGCTCCACCTGCACTAATGCGAATGTGGGTCAAATACTTGGACCATCCCCAATGGGTATTGCTGCCTGAAGCGGGACATGCATTGTCTTGGGAGGAGCCGGAGCTTTTTAATGAGGCTGTCCTTGGGTTTTTGAGAAATCATTGACATCAAATACTTTAAAACCAATCATTTGGTAATAATGCACAGTTTTTTAATCTACAGCAGAAAAAGATCAATGCCCTGGATTGGGCTAGCGTTCAGCTTTTTAATTGTTTTGGCGTCATGGGCGCAATGTGTTCACGCCCAAGGGCTAGCTTATCCCCATCAATCTATTAAATTGGTTTCACCCATTCCAGCGGGTGGCGCTCCAGATTTGATTGCAAGAATTGTTGCAGCAAAACTCTCGGAACTGAGCGCTCAAAGCGTGGTGGTCGAAAACCGTGTAGGCTCCAACGGCTACATTGCTGCAGATTACGTAGCTCGAAGTCCAGCCGACGGCTACACCTTACTGGTGTGTATGGACAGCACATTTTCTATAAATCCTTATTTGTACAGCAAATCAAGTGTTGATGTAAATCATGACCTGCTAGCCATTGCGAGTCTAGGAGCAAATCAATTTGTTTTGTCTGCCAACCCAAACCTAGGCATAAAAAGTTTTACAGAATTCATAGAATTGGCCAAGCATGCCAACCCTCCATTGGCCTACGCTTCAGCGGGTAACGGTTCGCAACACCACTTGATCATGGAGCTTTTAAAGGCCAGGTCAGGTATAGAGCTGATGCATGTTCCCTACAAGGGAGGCTCCCCTGCCACAACCGCCACAGTTGGAGGTGAAGTAGCGGTGATGTTTGCGGGTACGTCGAATGCCAATTTACTCAAGTCTGGTAAGCTAAGAGCTCTGGCCTCTAGTGGCGCTCATCGGTCAAGAGCCTTTCCTGAAATTCCAACGATCAGTGAAACTTATCCAGATTTTGAAGCTACGATTTGGATAGGGCTCTTTGGTCCTGCACAGTTGCCTCAAAGCATTGTGACTCAAATCAGAACATTAGTGAACCAAGCCTTGAAGTCCAGTGATGTAGTAGACAATTTATTCAAGTCTGGGGGAATTGAACCCTTAATCACATCCCAAGAAGATTTCAAATCATTGATCGCCCAAGATCAAAAGAAATATTCAAAAATTATTGGACAACTGCATTTGAAACTAGATTGACTCAACTCAATTTTTGAGTTTCAACAAATCGAGTGCTTCATTTAATAAATACAACCTAGGACTGTCTAAGGACAAGGTACGATAAATTACAACTGCTTATCTTTGGCTTTCCAAAAGAGCGTGAAAACAATAAAGAAAAAACCGCTGATCACCGTGGCAGTTGGCAAATCTAGACCCGAGCCACCCTTCTCCGCGCTTTTGGCTAACCAGTCGCCCACATCCGTACCAGCAATACGGGCCAGAGCAACGCCAAACCAATAAAGTGGGGAAACCACCAAGAAATTCTTGTATCCCGAGAAAACCACGATCACCATTGCCAATGACAAGTAGCTTGCAGAGAGTGTGAGTCCATATTCATCACCCAAGTAATCTCCTAGGCACGTACCCAATACACCCGCAGTCATCATCATGCACCAATACAAAGCATTTGTTTCTGGTACAAACAATGGATCAATGGGTTGACTACGCTTCGTCTGCCACCAAAGTGAGAGTCCGATTAAGCACAAAGTTAGGACCAAGGTGCAAAGAAGAATATCCAGGTGCATATCACCAGCCAACATGTCTGCAATGTTAGTGGCTGCGGTACGAATAATCAAAATGGCAGACCAGAAGTAGAGTTCAGTTTTATTTTCATCTCTTTTCTCTAAAAGCCAGAGCACTACAAAGAGAACAATCAAAATCGGTAATGGCCCTGCGTGTTTGAGGCCTAAGAGACCTTCAGGTGGAAATATTCCCGAAAGCTTACAAAGTCTAACGGCCAAATCACCCGTATTGGTTCCAAAAATACTGGCCAAAGAAATCAAAACCCAATACCTGAAATCAATGAGAGGGTTATGTATGTTTTTCATAATTAAGACAATTCAAAGTGGTCGAATAGTGACAAGTTGTCAAGATTGAAAATGAGTTTTCAAATGATGGACATGAAACTCCACATCAATTGATTTATAGGACTATACAGCACCATTGTGAACAGAAAATGACCTGACTAAGGTAAGCTAAATATAATCGGTTAATAGGCTATGGAGGCTTTATGAATGAGCAACTTTTTGTTGACCCAAATCTAGACTTGACTTTTACTCGCAAAGTTAACGTGGACCATCGCTCCATTTGGAGGGCCTGGACTGAGCCAGCACTTCTCAAACAATGGTTTTGTCCACTGCCATGGAAAACTGTTCACTGCGAAATTAATCTTCAACCAGGTGGTCTATTTCAAACCACGATGCAATCTCCAGAGGGGCATCAAATCAACAATATTGGATGTTTTCTAGAAATTATCCCCTTTGAGAAATTGGTGTGGACCAATGCATTTTTGCCCGGATATCGGCCTAGGTTTCAAGATTCTTCAACTCCCGAAGCAAAGAATGATTTCATCTTTGCTGCAATCATCGAGCTGAAAGACCTAGAAGATGGCACCCAATACACTGCAACCATTAGGCATGCTGACGAAATAAGTTGTCAAAAGCATGATGGGATGGGATTTGAGGCCGGCTGGGGTATGGCACTTGATCAAATGATTCATATGATCCAAAAAGGGATCTAAATAGGATATCTATACCAATTGGTTTTAAAGGGTATTGGGGGACCCTACTAATTTAAAAATCTTTTTTGCTTCTCAATCCAATCGGTACAAATTATCTTGCCCCCCCATGAAAGGGGCGAACGCGTAACGATAACCGAATTGAGTTAGTGTAGATTGAACCAACAATCAATATACTTTTATATCCTTCGACTGAAGTGGCAAAATGAGCCCAGTCTCGATACGAAGTAACAGGCGGGTTTAACCATTGACATGATTGACACCTTCGCACATTGTCAACCCCAGGGTGAATTAACCTCAATCAAGCCCAAAAAATAAAAGAGTTTTAAAATCAAGATTAAAACCAAGTACAAATTGTCTCAGTCGACATCCTGGCTCGTGCGAACGACAACTTCATATTTTCTCGAACAATCCGATGAATAAACGCGTCCTAAAAATTCTTTTTGTTTGCATGGGAAATATCTGCCGAAGTCCTACGGCACATGGTGTTTTAGAGAAGAAACTTTCTGCTCTCTCGCTGTCCAAAGAGGTCTATGTTGACTCGGCAGGAACTCATAATTTTCACCCCAACTCACCACCCGACCCACGCACCCAGCGACACGCATTAAAAAGAGGGTATGACTTGTCGAATTTAAGAGCCAGAGCAGTCACTGAAACAGACTTCAAAGAGTTCGACCTCCTTCTCACCATGGATTGGGACAATCGTGCTTTATTAGAGGAACGTTGCCCAGCCCAATTCCAGCACAAAATAAGAGGTTTGACCGAGTTTTTACAGAGCTCACAAGCCACCTCAGTTCCGGACCCTTACTATGGAGGAGATCAAGATTTTGAACTCGTTTTAGACTTAATCGAAGAGGCCTGCGATGGGCTCCTCCACTCATTTATTCAAAAGAAGAACCCAACATGATCGATAACCCTCTCAACGTTTTGGGAACCCCACTGGTTCCGTGCTCTTATGACCCTTTGACGGGGTACTTTAGAGATGGATGTTGTAATACGGATGAACAAGACCAAGGCAGTCATGTGGTGTGTGCTGTAGTGAGCCAAGCATTTTTAGATTTTTCACTTGAGCATGGCAACGACTTGATCACTCCAAGACCTGAATATAGATTCAGAGGGCTAAAAGCTGGGGATAGATGGTGCCTCTGTGCATTAAGGTGGCGTCAAGCTTATGAGGCTGGCGTAGCCCCTAAGGTTATTCTTGAATGCACCCATTCACGAGCTCTGGACTACGTCACTCTAGATCAACTCAAATCTTAAAAAAGTGGCCTTGGGCTTTAGATAGTTAACCTACTGCATATTTGTTTAAAACTTGTCCTCAATGCCCATTACCCAAATGAATTTGCCAAACGATAAACTAGGTAATGCATTAAATTAAATCCCCCTATGAAGACGTCCAATAGTTTCAAAGGAAATAAGCAAAGCCTACCCAGTAAGCCTTGTCAAGTATGCGGAAAGGAGATGACTTGGCGGAAATCTTGGGCGAAAAATTGGGAGCAAGTGCTCTATTGCTCAGAGGCTTGCAAAAAGAATAAACACTCCAAAAAAAGCGAATGAGTTACTCTCTAGTTTGGTTCAAAAGAGATTTGCGCTGGCAAGACCACGAGGCACTAACTCACGCCTGTCAAAATGGTCCAGTTCGGTGCATCTACGTCGTCGAACCTGAGCTTTGGCTTCAGCCAGACAGTGCACTTCAACATTTTGAGTTCATCCGAGAATCTTTAATCGAGCTCGATACTCACTTAAGAGAACTCGGTGGATGTGTCGAAATTCATACCGGCGAGATGACTGATGTGCTTAGCCAAATCTGGGTAAGTGCACCTTTTTCAGAACTTTATTCACATGAAGAAACTGGCAATGGGTTTACCTATGCACGCGACCAAAAAGTGAGTGTCTGGTGTCAGTCCAAGGGCGTTAAGTGGTTCGAGTTTGCACAATTTGGTGTAGTTCGAAGGCTGAAAAATCGTGATCTATGGCAAAAGGCTTGGGAACAGCATATGGCCCGCCCTATCTTGAGCGTCAACAACATCACATTTTGGCGCAAGCCAAACAGAGAAGGCTTTGTAATGCAAGCTCCAAAACACTTGCAACATAATCCCACACTTCGACAACTAGGCGGAAGATCTAAGGCGCTGCGGACTTTGCATAATTTTCTCAACGCACGTAGCATTGGCTATCGGGGTGGAATTTCATCTCCGTTATCGGCACCCAACGCCTGCTCTAGACTTTCAGCATATTTAACCTATGGTTGTATCAGTATGCGAGAAGTTGTTCAACAAACCCGCTTGGTACTTGCAAATCTACCAATCTCAGCGAGTCGACACCGTGCGGGCTTGACTGCCTTCATGAGTCGTTTGTATTGGCATTGCCATTTCATTCAAAAATTAGAGAGCGAACCCGCCATTGAGTGGCGAAACATGCACCGCGGCTATGATGGTTTAAGAGAGGCAGACTTTAACGAAGAATACTTTGACGCTCTCAAAGAAGCAAGAACGGGCTGGCCTATGGTAGATGCCAGTGTCAATATGCTGAGACAAACAGGCTGGCTTAACTTTAGAATGCGCGCTATGCTCGTTTCTGTAGCAGCTTATCCACTATGGTTGCACTGGCGGCCAGTAGGAGAGTGGCTGGCGACTCAGTTTTTAGACTATGAACCAGGAATCCATTGGAGTCAACTTCAAATGCAATCTGGTACGACAGGAATCAATACAACTCGGGTATATAACCCGATTAAGCAAGCGCAAGACCATGATCCAAAAGGGATTTTTGTGAAACGCTGGGTTCCAGCCTTGAAATCTGTTCCAGATGAATGGCTTTTTGAGCCATGGAAAATGAAGTCAGATCTGCATCAAGATGCCTATTCCTGGGCAACTTTTAACTACCCTGAGCCACTTGTTGATCTTTCAAAAGCATTAAAAGAATCCAAGAATAGAGTGCATGCGCTTCGTAAGGACGAAGATATTCGATTAGGGAAAAAGGCCATTATCGAAAAACATGCCTCTCGAACAACCTTGCATCGCAACAAAAAAAAATC
>DAISKH010000064.1:2417-16433 GCA_036821105.1 Limnohabitans sp. | reverse complement strand
CCGACCAATGGGCGCAAGATTTGGTTGCTGGGCAATGCCCCGACGCCATCAAGGCTCAACTCTATAAAATTTTATTCAAACCCGACAAAAACGCCCCCGAGTACAAGGCTGTCGTCCAAGCCTCCAAAGCGGCCCAACAACCGCCCTTGGTGCTACTGCAATCGGCCCAGGCCATCGGCTCTGCCTATGAGTTTCATTGGCAACGGTTTTTGTTTGACCAATTCCCCAAGGGAGTGCAGTTCTCCGCTGAGGCCCTCCACTTTAAACCCAGCCCGGCCTCTTGGGAGGGACTGTCCATTGCCATGCAACCCGCGGGAGAAGAGGGCGCTGACCCTAAGCAGGAATCCGAAAGTGCCTTAGGGCTTCGTGAAATTGAAGCGTTCTCCATTGACGACTCCATGACGACAGAGATCGATGATGCGCTCTCGGTCAGCGGCTTGGGGACTGGCGTAGTGACCTTAGGGATTCACATTGCCGCTCCCGCGTTGGGCTTCATGCCTGGGCACCCGATGGACCACAATGCACGCGAGCGACTCTCCACCGTTTACATGCCGGGTCAAAAAATCACCATGATGCCCAAGTCTTTGGTGGAGTCCTTCACCTTGAAAGCAGGTCAACACTGTGCCAGCGTCTCCCTTTATGTGGTGCTCGATGAGACGAGCTTAGAGACTTTGAACACCTTCACGCGTGTGGAGAAAGTGTTCATCAGCGCCAATTTGCGCTACGACAAATTGGAGAGCTGGATCAACCAAGCTTGGCTCGAGGCGACCCAAGCTCCAGAGGGCGATTTGAACCCACCTGCTGAGCTCTTACCGATCGAGAATGCCCACGGCAAGCTCTCATTCTTATACCGTTTGGCCTTGAAACTGAAAGCTGCGCGAGAGCTCGTGCGGGGTAAGCCCGAGCGCTTTAATCAGCCCGACTACCAATTCAAACTCGAACACATCGGCTCTCCCGTCGAGGGGGAGCCAAGCACTAGCCCAGCTGCCAATACCCATGCTGCACTTGAGCCCATCCCAACGGGTAATGAGCGCGTAAGCATCACCCCCAGGGTGAGGGGCAGTGGCCTGGATTTGATCGTGGCTGAGAGCATGATTTTGGCCAACTCGAGTTGGGGTCAATGGCTCGCCTCATTGGGTGTACCGGGCATTTACCGCTCTCAGCAAAGCATGCTCCCCGGGGTCAAAGTGCGCATGGGCACCAAGGCACTCCCCCATGCGGGCATTGGTGTGCCCAGTTATGCTTGGAGCACCTCTCCACTGCGTCGCTACACCGATTTGGTCAACCAGTGGCAAATTGTGGCGTGTGCCACCCATGGCAACACCGCCGCATTGGCCGCTCCCTTCAAGCCCAAAGACACCGAACTCTTTGCCATCATCTCCTCCTTTGAGGCCGCTTACAGTGCCTACAACAGTCACCAACAAAGCATGGAGCGGTTTTGGACATTGAAATATCTGGAGCAAGAAGGCATCACCGAGTCCGTGGCCAGCGTGATCAAGGCTGTGCCCGGATTTCCTGTTTTGGCACGCCTTGAGCAACTGCCTTTGGTGCTCACCCTCACCACCGCCAAAACACTAAACCGTGGAGAGCGAGTGCTCTTAAAGTTGGACGGCATAGATTTGATCGCTCTAGACGTGAAGGCTCAGTACCTGAACACCATTGAGGAGATCGGGGAGCGGGATAGTGCTAGTGAAGACCCAAGCGACAACCCGTTCAAGTCCGCTATGGATGATAGCGATGATGCCGATTTGCAAGACGCTGATATGGCAGGCCCCTTGAGTTTGGCTCTGGAACTTGAGGACTCCCAGGCTTTGGAGAGTGCCTCCACTTCGACTGAGTCTTCACCCGTCACTGAGTCAGGCCCGACCCAGGACTGAGCCATGGCGTTCATGCAAAGCGCTCTCAAACGTCAGCAAGCTTGGATGGGGAAGCCTTGGCCCATGGTGCCCTTCAAGACAGCGTTGGGCGTATCTTTGAGTACCCATGTGTTGATGTTGTGCGTTGGACTTGGGTTTTGGGCCTCACAAGACCGCGTGGTCAAGGGAGCACCCATCCAAGTCATTTTGGTCAATACGCATGCCGTGATGGACTCCAACGAGCGAGCTCAAGCATTGGCCCAAACCACACTGCTTGGAGGTGGGGATTTGCTAAGCAAGTCCCTCGCCTCCTCGCCCACAGAGAGTGTGCCGCAACTGCGCATGGGACTCGACCATGCCCCAAGCCAAGAACAGATCAAACGCCTAGAGGCCCAAGAGCGCGCCTTGATCACGAGCCTTCATGAGCAACTCGAGCGCTCGCCCGCATTTTGGGAGAGAACACCCAACCCTGCACAAGAACAAAAACGCCAAGCCCTGCTCAAGTGGCTTGGACAAATCCAAGAGCGCATCCAAGAACAAAACTCCAGGCCCAAGCGCCGGTATTTATCCCCCTCCACCAAAGAGGTGAACTACGCGCAGTACTATGTGGGTGTGAAAAGTAAAATCGAGGCCACCGGCACACAGTTTTTCCCACAAGTGGCGGGTCACAAGTTGTACGGCACACTCACCATGATGATGAGCATCAATTCACACGGTGAGGTTGTGCAAAGTGAGGTAATTCAAACATCGGGTTCGAGTGAACTTGATCGCCGGGCCTTGGCCATTGTGCGCCGGGGTGCGCCTTACGGGGACTTTCCCAATGAGGTCCGCCGTGATGCTGATGAGTTGGCGATTGTGAGTGTGTTTCACTTTACCCCAGACGGATTGGTGAGCAAAGAGTTTATCGACGAATGAAAGCCTCACACCTATTGACACGCCTGCGCTTTGAGCTCGTGAGACTTTTTAAAACTGTCTTGCTGGTGTTTATATTGCTGCAATTATTTTTTCTCTGCAAAATTTTGCTCATGCGCTGGGTCGACCCCGAGTCCACCAGTTTTGAGAGAAGTGAGATGGCCCGTTTGGCCTTAAAGTCAAACGTTTTGTATTGGTCTGAGCACTGGGTGGCGTACGACAAAATATCGATCCACTTAAAGCGCGCTGTGATTGTCTCAGAGGACGACTTATTTGCAACCCACGACGGTATCCAATGGGCGGCGGTGGAGCACGCATGGCAAAAAAATCAAACCCAACACGAACTCGCCGAAAAGTCCCCAGGCAATCGGCCTTTGCACATCGTGGGGGGATCGACCATCACACAGCAACTGGCCAAAAATCTATTTTTGAGTGGAGAGCGTAACTTTGTCCGAAAAGGCCAAGAGCTCTTGATCACTTTGGCGCTAGAAGGCTTGCTCAGCAAAAAACGAATTCTAGAAATCTATTTGAATCACGTGGAATGGGGCGAAGGTGTGTTTGGTGCGCAAGCGGCGAGTCAACATTATTTTCACAAACCTGCGTCTCAACTCACCCCTTCAGAGGCAGCCAGGCTTGCGGTGATGCTTCCTCGGCCCAAGTATTTTGAGAAGCTCCCCAACTCGGTCTATGTACAAAACCGCGCGGAACAAATCACCGCCCGGGAAAGCCAGGCGGTGCTGCCATGATGATTTTAGGCATCGATCCTGGGCTTCAATGCACGGGCTTTGGAGTGATCGACTCACGCGCACAGAGACTGCGCTACGTGGCCAGTGGAACCATCAAAACCACCCACCTGCCCACCCAAGACTTGCCCCAAAGAATCAAGGCGATCTTTGACGGCGTAAGTCAAGTGGCCCAGCAGTACCAAGTAGAGCAAAGCGCCATTGAGATCGTATTTGTAAACAACAACCCCAAGTCAAGTCTTCTTTTGGGCCAGGCCCGCGGGGCTTGCATGAGTGCCTTGGTGTTTCACGATTTACCCGTCACGGAGTACACGGCACTGCAGATGAAGAAATCCGTTGCTGGGCATGGTAAAGCTCAAAAGGCCCAGGTCCAAGAGATGGTCAAACGTCTATTGAATCTAGACCGGTTACCCGGCACCGATGCTGCCGATGCGTTGGGCTTGGCCATCACCCATGCACAGGTGGCTTGGGTGCAATCGAACATTGGATTGGCGACCCAACTGAGCTCAAGCAACACAGGTCAAATTAAACACGGCAGAAGTCGATGATGAGACTCTCGATTGAGGGTGAAATACATCAGGCGAAGCCAAAGCCGTAATGCACGAGCCTGAGTGCATAAAGCAAAGACGAAAATCAAGCCTACGAACGCTTGATCACACGCGCCTGCGCCTACCAAGCACTTGCAAGTTCAGCCAGCCCTTTGGGCGCTAGTTTCTCGTCTTCAAAACTCACCCATTCATAAGACTCAGGGCTGGCCAAGAGTGCTCGGAGCAACTCATTGTTCAAAGCATGGCCTGAGCGAAAAGCACTGTAAGAGGCCATCAAGGGATGACCCAAGATGTACAAATCTCCCATGGCGTCCAAGATTTTATGTTTGACAAATTCATCGTCATAACGTAACCCTTCCGCATTGAGAACTCTGTAATCGTCCATCACAATGGCATTGTCCAAGCCCCCACCCAAAGCCAATCCTTTGGAGCGCATCATCTCCACATCTTTGGTAAAACCAAAGGTCCTTGCGCGGGCGATGTCTTGTGCGTAGCGACCTGACTCCATATCAAAGACAACACGCTGACCGGTAGAGTCCACCGCGGGGTGATGAAAGTCAATTTCAAAGTTCAAACGAAACCCATGATAGGGCGAGAGACTGGCCCATTTCTCCTGGGCACCTTCACCCTGGCGAACTTTGACTTCTTTTAAAACACGCAGTATTTTTTTAGGTGCATTTTGAAGCTCAATGCCAGCAGATTGAAGCAAAAATACAAAAGAGGCTGCAGAGCCATCCAAAATAGGCACTTCTTCGGCTGAGATGTCAACATACAAGTTGTCGATCCCTAAGCCACACAGTGCTGACATCAAATGCTCAATGGTGTGGACCTTCACACCGCCATTGGAGATGGTGGAGGCCAAGCGCGTATCGCTCACACTGGTGGCTCGAACGGCAATATCCACGGGTTGAGGTAAATCGATGCGTCGAAACACGATCCCCGTATTGACCTGAGCCGGGCGCAGGACCAACTCCACACGCTCGCCGCTGTGGAGACCGACCCCGACTGCGCGGGTCATGGAACGAAGGGTTCTTTGTTTAAGCACAGTTTGATTTTAACCGCTTGCGCATGGCTCGCTTGTGAACGCTTGTGAACGCTTAGCAAAGTCACGCATTCCAAAATGCATCCTGTCCTATCCCCCAGGCACACATCCACCTTTGAGGCCACTTGGCCAAATGGCCAAGAACCCGTCAACCTCGGGTCAGGTGCTAGGTGAGCGCTGCAAGGGACCCAAGCCTAGTCCCCTGCGAGCGCTATCCTTCTTTCGGCCACAGTTCGGCCTCAATTGTCAATTAATCGGCTTGTTTTCTTAAAAAAGCCGGTATCTCATAATCATCCATCCCACCAGAGGCCAACGCATCCACCTTCGCAGCGGCTTGAACACGGTTGGTGCGCCAAACACTGGGAACGGCCATGTCCGTGTAGTTGGGCTGGACAGGGGTGCGTGCCGCACTCGCATTAGCGGTGCTGGAAGGGGTAGACGCTGAGGGGTTGGAAGCACTGTGCATGCTCGACGCCACCTCCATGCGATCGGCAACGATGGGCTCAGGTGCACTGGGCGCTAAAAACGTTGGGACCGGCATCTCTTGCACTGAACTGGGAGCGCTGGGTACGCTGGGAGCACTTGGAGCACTTGTAGCGGGCGTCATCGGCGCAAAGGATGTCGGCAAAATCGCAGGCGGTTGCGCAAGCATGGGATGCGGCGTGTAATGGGGAGAGACCATCATGGGGGCGTTGTCAGTACCCGTTCTGATGACTTGAAGATTCTGCGCCTGACGCTTTCCAGGCGAGGACAGGCCAGTCGCCACCACGGTCACACGAATTTCGTCGCCCAAAGAGTCATCATAGGCTGTACCGTAAATCACGTGTGCATCGTTGGAAGCGTAAGCACGAATGGTGTTCATGGCCTCACGTGACTCTGACAATTTCAAGCCGCCCTTGGCCGCTGTGATCAGCACGAGCACCCCTTTGGCACCGCTCATATCCACGCCCTCTAAAAGAGGACACGCAACAGCTTGTTCAGCGGCAATGCGTGCACGGTCTGGACCGCAAGCACTGGCAGTTCCCATCATGGCTTTGCCTTGCTCGCTCATCACCGTGCGCACGTCCTCAAAGTCCACGTTCACCAAGGCTTCGACGTTGATAATCTCGGCAATACCTCCCACCGAGTTGCGTAGCACATCGTTGGCAAACGCAAAGGCCTCGTCTTGGGAGACATCATCGCCAAAGACTTGAAGCAACTTCTCGTTGAGCACAATGATCAATGAGTCGACGTTTTCTTCCAACTCATTCAAGCCCGCCTCAGCGTGACTCATGCGTCGGTTACCTTCCCAGTCAAAGGGCTTGGTGACCACACCCACCGTCAAAATGCCCATCTCCCTGGCCACTCGGGCCACCACTGGTGCAGCGCCCGTACCAGTACCACCGCCCATACCGGCTGTCACAAAGAGCATATTGCAGCCCTCAAGCATGCTGCGGATGTCCTCGACAGCCGCCTCAGCGGCTTCGCGACCGCGCTCGGGCCTACTGCCAGCGCCCAAACCCGTTTGACCGAGTTGAATAATTTTATGAGCCGAGCTCAACTTCAATGCCTGTGCGTCCGTGTTGGCGCAAATGAACTCCACCCCCTTGACCCCACTTTTGATCATGTGCTCAACGGCGTTTCCACCCCCGCCGCCTACACCAATCACCTTGATTTGGGTGCCGGCGTTGAACTCTTGGACTTCAATCATTTCTATAGTCATTGTTTACTCCCATTCTCAATTTTGTTGCAGTTGCTCGATCTGTTGATAGTTAACATTTTTTTGATTTTTGTTTTTGTGATTGATTCTTCACGCCTGACTAAATCAGGCCTTTATCCACTCCCATTCGTGAGTGGTGGAGCAAGAGGCAAGTGCTCCCCTCCATGAGACTTGATGGCTTTCTTGGGCTCCAAAGGTTTTAATGCAATGCTCATTAAAAGTTCCCCACAAACCAGTCTTTAACTGCACCAAAGGCAGTCTTCATTGACCCATTTTTTTGCGCGACCTTAAAGCCTCTCAGACGCCCCATGCGGGCTTCTTCTAAAAGTCCCATGACGGTGGCTGCACGTGGCTGGGAGACCATGTCGGCCAAAGCTCCCGCGTAATTGGGTACCCCCCGCCTCACGGGCTTCAAGAAGATGTCCTCACCGAGCTCCACCATCCCGGGCATCAACGCGCAACCCCCTGTGATCACGATTCCAGAGGAGAGCACCTCCTCAAAACCGGAGTCACGAATCACTTGTTGCACCAGGGCGTAAATTTCCTCAACGCGCGGCTCAATGACCCCAGCCAAGGCTTGGCGACTCAACATACGAGGGCCACGGTCACCAAGACCAGGGACTTCGACTTGCACTTCGGGGTCGGCCAACAACTGTTTGGCATAACCAGACTCGACTTTGATGTCCTCGGCGTCCTTGGTGGGTGTTCTAAGGGCCATGGCAATATCGCTTGTGATCAAGTCGCCTGCAATGGGAATCACCGCGGTGTGCCGAATGGCTCCGCCGGTAAAAATCGCCACATCGGTTGTACCAGCCCCAATGTCCACCAAGGCCACTCCCAACTCTTTTTCATCGTTGGTGAGCACAGAGCGACTCGAGGCCAAGGGGTTGAGCATGAGCATGTCCACATCCAAGCCACAACGGCGCACGCACTTCATGATGTTTTCAGCCGCACTTTGAGCGCCCGTCACAATGTGCACCTTGGCTTCGAGTCGAATACCGCTCATGCCAATGGGCTCCTTCACATCTTGTCCATCGATCACAAACTCCTGCGGCTCCACCAACAAGAGTCGCTGATCGGTGGAGATGTTGATGGCCTTGGCTGTCTCCACAACACGTGCCACATCAGGGGCCGTGACCTCCCGGTCCTTCACGGCCACCATTCCACTGGAGTTGATGCCACGAATGTGGCTGCCGGTGATGCCCGTGTAGACCCGAGTGATCTTGCAGTCTGCCATCAACTCCGCCTCCTTCAAGGCTTGTTGAATGCTTTGGACCGTGGCGTCAATGTTGACCACCACACCGCGTTTTAAGCCGTTGCTTTGTGAGACACCCAAGCCCGCAATTTTGAGCTCACCACCAGCGAGCACCTCGGCCACCACGACCATCACTTTGCTGGTTCCAATGTCTAGACCAATCACCAAATCTTTGTACTCTTTTGCCATATTGACCTCTGACTTACCTCTTCAACATCTGTGAGTCCACGGTGGTAATGCCCTTCAAGCGAAGCGCATAACCATGGTCGTGGCGTAAATCTGCTGACTCCAACGCACTGACTTGTCGGTCATAGCGCTCACTCACCTGGGGCAGGGTTTGAGTAAAGTTACTCACCCGAGAGACGATCTCTTGGGGATCGCCTCGCCCAATTTCCACCAGGCCACCATTGGTGAGCTTGGCGCTCCAACTGCCTCTCTCGCTTAAATTGAACTCACGCACATCCAGCCCCATTTTTTTAAACTCTGGCCTCACAGACTCAAACACCTGTAGCACCAAATTGGACTGATTATCTGGACCGCTCAGTTTGGGTAACCCGTCGTCTTCCACCTCACCCCAATTGGCATCAAAGACTTCGCCTTGCTCATTGAGTAGGCGACCCTCACCCTCTTGGCCCCAGAACGCTGCGGGTTTATGTTCTTGCAAGGAGACCCGAATACGATTGGGAAACTCGCGCTCCACCACGGCCCGTCGAACCCAAGGAATGCTCTGAAAAATTTGCTGCGCATGCGCCAAATCGACTGTGAAAAAATTTCCCCTGATTTGTGGCGTCACGTTGGCGCGGATAGTGAGCACATTGTTGTGCTCGACCTCTCCAGTGAGGGTCATGGACGTGATCGAGAAGAGCGGCAAGCGAATCAACCCCCACATCAAAGCCATCACCACCAGTAAGCCAAAAATAGACATCAACACCCGAGTCATGAATTGCATGAGTCGAATATCCAAGGCGATTGGCTCGGGCTCAACGGCTCGGTGCGTACGGATGTGACGCGTCATGCCCCCTCCCCCATATCCAAACCGTCGCTCAACTCGCCTTGCGTCCATTTCTTGGCATGGGTTCCGAGTTGCGCCAAACTTAAAATCTTCAAGCACAAATCCTCATAGCCCATCCCCGAGGCCTTGGCCGACATGGGAACCAACGAGTGACTGGTCATTCCGGGTGAGGTGTTCATCTCCAATAAGAATGGCAGGCGTCGCTTTGTGCACCACATCAAATCAGCACGCCCCCAGCCCCGGCAGCCCAAAGCTTGGTAAGCGGCCAAGGACAAGGCCTGGACTTCTTTTTCGACCTCCTCAGGCAGTCCACTCGGACAGGCATACTTCACCGCATCGGTAAAGTATTTATTCTCAAAATCGTAGTCCCCTTGGGGAGCCTCGATCTTCACCACGGGGAGTGCTATCGCTTCTTGGCCAACGCCCACCAATGGACACGTGAGCTCCAAGCCTTCGATGAATTGCTCACACAAAACTTGGTCATCGTATTTTTGAGCCAACACCACGGCACGCTCAAATTCAACCAAATTGTTCACCCGACTCACCCCAATCGAAGAACCCTCATGTGGGGGTTTGACAATCAATGGGTATCCCAATTGCTGAGCCACCTGCACGAGTCTGTCCTTCAATGAAGAAGGGACTTCCGTCGATTGAGGTTGCAGCAACGCCAACTCCGCCTCTCCAAGCACCACGCTCTCCGGAGTCCTCAACCCCATCGCATTCCAGACCCGCTTGGTCATCACTTTGTCCATCGCCAGTGCCGAGGCCATGACACCTGAGCCCGTATAAGGAATCCCAAGCACCTCTAGCGCACCTTGTACCGTTCCGTCCTCTCCAAGGCGTCCATGCAAAGAGATGAAGGCCCGCGTAAATCCTTGTTCAACCAATTCCTGCAAGGGGCTTTGTGATGGGTCAAAGGGATGTGCATTCACCCCCCTTGAACGCAGTGCCAACAGTACCCCGTTGCCCGACATGAGGGAGATCTCTCGCTCCATGGAGCTTCCCCCCATCAGCACGGCCACCTTCTCAGACGCCATTAGGCCCTGGCCCATGCCAACGGATGCCTGAATGTTCTCAGGTGTTGTCATGCAAAGCCTCCTTACTGACGCTAGTCATCATCATGGCGGGCACTTGTCCAATTGAGCCCGCGCCCATGCACATCACCACATCGCCGTCCTGTGCGAGTTCGAGCATTTGTTGACTGATTTCCTCCAAAGAGTTGGAGAGCGCCACTTGCTCAAATCCTTGAACCCTCAAGCTTCGCATCAAGGCACGAGAGTCTGCGGCAACGATGGGGGCCTCACCTGCTGCATACACCTGGGTCAAACAGACCCAGTCTGCCAGTTGCAACACACGCACAAAATCTTCAAAACAATCCCGCGTACGGGTGTAGCGATGGGGCTGAAAGGCCAACAACAACCTGCTGGAGGGGAACGCTCCCCGAGCCGCCTCTAATGTGGCCCTCAACTCCACGGGATGGTGACCATAATCCTCGATCAAGGTGAAGCTTCCTCCTGTTTTGGCGGGCAATTGACCATGACTTTGGAAACGTCGTCCCACACCGGTGAAATTCTTAAGAGCCACTTGCACGGCCTCATCCGGTATATTGAGCTCCACGGCAATGGCAATCGCAGCCAATGCATTTCGCACGTTGTGCATGCCTGGCAAATTAAGCTCAATGTCCATGGCTGGAAGGGTGACACCATTACTGCGAACCACAGTAAAGTGCATGCGTGTGCCCACGGGCTTGACGTTCACAGCACGCACTTGCGCACCTTCACTCAAGCCGTAAGTGGTGATGGGTCGACTCACGGAGGACAAGACCGAGCTCACGGCTGGGTCATCAATACACAGCACCGCTGCGCCATAAAAGGGCATGCGGTGCAAAAATTCAATGAAAGCGCCTTTGAGTTTCTCAAAATCATGCCCATAGGTCTGCATGTGGTCTTCATCGATATTGGTCACCACTGCCATGACGGGGAGTAAATTAAGGAACGAGGCATCCGACTCATCGGCCTCCACCACAATATAGTCACCCGAGCCCAATTTGGCGTTGGCGCCTGCACTGTTGAGTTTGCCCCCAATCACAAAGGTGGGATCCAGGCCTGCTTGAGCCAAAACGCTGGTGACCAAACTGGTGGTGGTGGTTTTACCATGGGTGCCTGCTATGGCTATCCCTGTTTTTAGGCGCATCAATTCGGCCAGCATCACTGCACGCGGCACCACAGGGATCAGTTTTGCGTGGGCCTCCATGACTTCGGGATTGTCTTGTGACACCGCAGACGAGATCACCACCGCATCAGCACCTTCGAGATGCTCGCTTGCATGGCCAATGTGGGTTTGCATGCCCAGAGATGCGAGACGCCTGAGGACCGCCGAGTCATTCAAATCAGAGCCCGAGATCTCGTAGCCCAAATTCAAGAGCACCTCAGCGATACCGCTCATGCCTGCTCCACCCAGGCCAACAAAATGAATGTGTTTGATCGCATGTTTCATGCGTTCACCTCTGCGATTTGGGTACACACATTGACCATGGTTTGGAGCGCTTGTGTTTGCCGCAAACCATATGCTTTTTGTGCCGTGCCTAAAAGTTCTGTTCGGTCAAGCGAGCCCAACAAGTGGGCCAGATGCTCAGGAGTCAAGTCACGTTGGTTGATGAGCCAAGCAGCCCCTGAGCTCGATAAAAACTGTGCATTGTGGGTTTGATGGTCATCCACTGCATAGGGAAAGGGCACCAAAATGGATGCGACCCCGACAGCGGCAATCTCGGTGACCGTACTCGCTCCAGCTCGCGAGATCACCAAGTCCACGTTGGCCATGGCCGTGGCCATGTCTTCAATGAATGCGGTGATGCTCACATTAGACTCAAGCCCAAGAGCTGCATAGCGCGAGCGCAATGCATCAATTTGTTTGGCCCCACTTTGATGGGTGAGCTGAGGACGTTGCGTTTGGGGCATCAAAGCCAAAGCAGCGGGCACCAACTCATTCAAGGCCTGTGCCCCCAAGCTGCCACCGACCACCAAAACTCTCAAGCGCCCATGAAAGGATTGGTAACGAACCTCTGGGCTAGCCTGAGCTTTGAAGGCCTCTCGCAAGGGGTTCCCAATCCACTGACCTTTGGCCAATGCGTTGGGGAATGCGCAATAGACCTCTGAGGTCAACTTGGCCAAGTAGTGATTGGCCATTCCAGCCACTGAGTTTTGTTCATGGAGCACCAAGGGACGACGACAAAGCCAGCTGGCCACGCCCCCTGGAGCACTCACATATCCGCCAAACCCAATCACCACTTGGGGGCGAAGCTTGCGAATCACTTCCACACTTTGATAGACCGCTCTCAAAAGTGCAAAGGGCAAGAGAAATTTAGTGAGCCAGCCTTTAGCCCTGACGCCCTTAAAAGTCACGGTATGAAAGGGGATGTTTTGCCGCGGCACGAGCTCACTCTCCATACTCGGCGTTGGGGTTCCAAGCCAGTCGACTTGCCAGCCCATGCGCGCCAAGGCTTGTGCCAAAGCAAGACCTGGGAAGATATGCCCGCCAGTGCCACCCGCCATGATGAGTGCCTTGGGCGTCATGATCGACCCCCGTGCATTTTGATTCGGTTTTCGTAGTCCACTCGCATCACCACCGCGATAGAGATCACGTTCAAAAGAATTGCTGATCCCCCAAAGCTCATGAGCGGCAAAGTCAACCCCTTGGTAGGCAAGGCACCCAAATTAACGCCGACATTGATGAATGACTGAAAACCCACCCAGATGCCGACACCTTGCGCAAAGAGGCCCGCAAACACTTGGTCCATCGCAATAGCTTGACGCCCGATGTACATGATGCGCCGTGTAAGCCACATGAAGAGACCAATCACGCACACCACCCCCACAAAGCCAAATTCTTCTCCAATCACTGCCAACAAAAAGTCAGTGTGCGCCTCTGGGAGCCAGTGCAACTTTTCAACACTCCCGCCCAAGCCGACACCAAAAATCTCACCTCGTCCAATGGCAATGAGCGAATGCGACAACTGGTATCCCTTGCCCATGGAGTACTTCTCACTCCAAGGATCGAGGTAAGCAAAAATACGCTCACGCCGCCAGTCAGAGAAATAGATGATCGAGCCAAACACGGCCACCACCACGAGCGCGATCAAGAAAAACATCCTCGCATTCACGCCCCCGAGGAACAAAATACCCATGGCAATCACTGCGATCACCATAAAGGCACCCATGTCGGGTTCTAGCAGTAGCAGCCACCCCATCAGCCCCACCGCCAAGGCCATGGGAATGACAGAGGTGAAGAACTTTTCCTTCACTTCCATCTTCCTCACCATGTAGTCTGCTGCGTAGAGCAGCACACCAAATTTCGCTAACTCCGAGGGCTGAAAATTCATGATCCCCAGCGAAATCCACCGCCTTGCACCATTGACCTCGCGTCCCACGTAGGGCACCACGACCAAGACCAATAGAACCAGAGACGCCACAAAGATTTGTTTGGCATGTTTCTCCCAAGTCTGCAAAGGCACGAGAAACGCAGCAGCCCCAGCCGCCATGGAGAGGACCAAGGCAAACAAATGTCGAACCAAGAAATGGGTTTGCGCATAGTTTGCGAATTTAGGATCATCAGGCATCGCAATCGAGGCGGAATACACCATCACGAGTCCCCACATCATGAGGCCCAAAGTCACACACAATAAGGGCTGGTCAAACGCCTTGACTTGCACAGGGTAGGAGCTGGTTGCAGAGAATTGCACCCCATGCACTCGAACAGGAAGCACATCACTGCCTCCCCACTCCGAGCCTTGGGTGTCTTTGCTGCGCCAAAACGCCATGCGATCAAGCCAAGAGCTACCCATGCGTGCCTCACTCATAACGAACCTCCTGCCATTGGAACCATCGCTTGAAGGGGATCCGCTTTTGCGCTTGGGTTTGAATCCTGGTCAACGGTTTGGATTGACTGAAGGG
>DAISKH010000064.1:0-2317 GCA_036821105.1 Limnohabitans sp. | reverse complement strand
TTGACGGCCTCTTGAAACACCTGAGCTCGGTGCGCGTAGTCTTTGAACATGTCAAAACTTGCACAAGCAGGCGACAAGAGCACCAAATCACCAGATCTCGCCAACTCCTGTGCAACACACACGGCTTGCTGAAGGCTATCAGCCTGAACCATGGTTTTACCAAGGGGCGCGAGTACTTCCTTGATTTTGGGGGCATCTTCACCGATCAAGATCACCGCTTTCGCATACTGAGCCACAGTGTCCGAGAGGGGTGAGAAATCTTGACCTTTCCCAACGCCTCCTAAAATAACCACCACGGGACCTTCTTGACCCAAAGCGTTCAAGGCCGCACACGTGGCACCCACGTTGGTGCCTTTGCTGTCGTCAACGTACTGAACACCGTCCAGAACACGAACGGTTTGAATGCGATGAGCCTCACCACCATAGTCCTTTAATGCATGGAGCAAAGGCGCCATGTGCGCACCCGTCGTGCACGCCAGCGCCAAAGCTGCCATAGCATTCAACGCATTGTGAGGGCCACGAATCTTCAATGCATCCAAGGGCATCAAACGTTGAATCGGCAAAGGCTCCAAATCCAAGGCACTTGGCTTCACACCCACTTCGGCTTCTTTTGCGCGGACCAACCAAACCATACCGGCACTTCGCTCAATGCCAAAATCTCCGGCTCGCTCAGGCGCCTGCGCCCCATACTCCACCCAGCGCGGTAAGGCTTCTCGGGCCGCGCGAGCCATGGCACTTTTTGGCTTTTGCTGTAGGGATTTCGCTGACAAGGCAGGTCGCAATGCGGCCATCTCGGGATCATCGCGGTTGATCACTCTGAGAGTGTGGGCCGCAAACAAACCAACTTTGGCGGCTCGGTATTCCTGCATATCCTGATGCCAATCCAAATGATCCTCGGTGATGTTTAGGATCACCGCAGCAGTAGGCTCAAACTCTGTCACTCCAAAGGCCTGGAAACTGGAAATCTCCAACACCCAGACTTCGGGCAGCGCTTGTGCACTTTGCCACACGTGTTGCTCAAGTTCGGGGGCATCCTGTGGCGCGCTCAAAGGCAACAATTCTTCCTCATTGAGCCCCGCCTCACCTGAAACCTCGAGGTGACCCTCTCCACCCAAGGGAGCCTCTACTGCGGTGTGATCATCCTCGTCATGGAGGGCTTGGCCTATGGTGAGCCCATTTTGCTCGCCGTGTTCACCGTGTTCACCGTGTTCGCTGTTTTCGCCATGTTCAGCGGGCTCACTTTGTTCATCCAAGTCTGAGCGTGAAATCGGGGAGGGTTCAACTTGAGTGCTCAAGGCTTTGAGGTCTGCAAGGTCAGCCGTTTCATCTGTTTTTTGCTGATTTTGCTCATCTTTGAACTCTCGTAAGCTCTCTAAATCCTCGACGCTCAAATGACTCTGCAACGTGCCCAGCAAAGTCGGGCCAATATTGCCTGCAACGGCCACATGCTTTTTAGCTTTTTGCAACATGTGTGCACACAAACTCGTGACCGTGGTTTTGCCATTGGTCCCTGTCACCACCAGCACATCAGGTCGATAGTGTCCGTGGGTCTTCAAGTCATTGAGCGCTTGTGCGAAAAGACTCAACTCGTTACCGACTTTCAGTCCTTGCGCTTGGGCCTCTAGCCACAAAGGAGCAACACTTTGAGGACTCAGTCCTGGACTCTTATAAACCCCATCAAAACTTGCCAAGGCTAGGAGCTCAGGTCCAAGGCTTGCGTGCACGAACTGAACTTGGGGCAGTTCTTGTCTGAGGGTTTGGAGCTGCGGGGGCTCCCCTCGGGTATCAGCCACCCACACATTCGCTCCACAAAACACAGCCCAGCGCGCCATGGCAAGACCTGAGTCTCCAAGACCCAAGATGAGCAAGTGTTGATGAGCGAGTCCGAGCATGGTGTGTCTCTTACCTCAACTTCAAGCTAGACAATCCCACCAAGCAAAGAAGCATGGTGATGATCCAAAACCGAACCACAACTTGTGTTTCAGGCCAGCCGATTTTTTCAAAATGGTGATGAAGCGGTGCCATTTTTAAAATTCGACGACCTTGCCCATATTTTTTCTTGGTGTATTTGAAGTAACTCACTTGCACCATAACCGATAAGGCTTCAACCACAAAGATTCCACCCATGATCGAGAGCACAATTTCTTGGCGAACAATGACGGCAATCGTGCCCAATGCCGCCCCCAGCGCCAACGCCCCCACGTCTCCCATGAACACTTGAGCCGGGTGGGTGTTGAACCACAAAAAGGCCAAGCCAGCACCGGCCATGGCCGCGCAAAAAATCAACAACTCACCTGAACCAGGAATATAGGGAATG
>DAISKH010000063.1:0-16651 GCA_036821105.1 Limnohabitans sp. | reverse complement strand
AAAATCTAAATCTTCAAAATCCTCCAAATCTCACAAATCTCAAAAACTTCATCAATCCACCCGAGCACAACAAGCCCACCAAGCCCATGATTTGGGTGTACAGCACGCTCCCGTCCTCCTCGACATCCAAGGTCTTGAGCTCACCAAGGTGGACCGCTCGCGTTTACAACATGTGTTGACGGGCGGCGTGATTTTGTTTGGCAGAAATTACCTCAACAAAGCACAACTCAGTGATCTTTGCGCGAGTATTCGAGAAGTTCGTGCCGATGCTCTCATTTGCATAGACCAAGAGGGCGGACGAGTCCAACGCTGTAAGACGGATGGGTTCACAGTGCTGCCTGCAATGGCGCAGCTCGGTCTTGCCTGGCACCAACCCACTAGCCCCTCCGAGCGCTTGGCTGGACTCGCTGCCCTTCGTGCAAGTTCTATGGCCTGGGCAACAGGCTATGTGATGGCCAGCGAGCTTCGCGCGTGTGGAGTGGACATGAGTTTTGCGCCAGTTTTGGATCTCAACCACGGTGAGAGCACCGTCATAGGAGACCGCGCCTTTGATCGTGACCCAAGGGTGGTGAGCATGTTGGCCCAAAGTGTCATGCATGGCATGCGAGACGCGGGCATGGCCAATTGTGGCAAACATTTCCCCGGTCACGGTTTTGTGAGAGCTGATTCTCACGTGGACATGCCTGTTGACTCAAGAGACTTTGAACTCATGGTCAACGATGATATGCTGCCCTATGAGATGCTATCAGCGCCTTTGATGAGCATCATGCCCGCCCACGTCATCTATCCGCAAGTGGATTCGAGGGCGTGCGGTTTCTCCGCCAAATGGTTGCAACAAATTTTGCGTGAGCGACTGGGATTCAATGGCGCCATAGTGAGTGATGACTTGTCCATGCAAGGCGCGCGTGAGATTGAGGGTAAGCCCTGCACCTTCTCGCAAGCGGCTGTCCAAGCCTTGAACGCGGGTTGTGATTTGCTCTTGTTGTGCAATCAAAGTGTGGTCCCCCAAGGGGCTAAGGCCAACGACACGTTGGATCGGTTTCTTGATGAGTTGACCCAGGCGTTACTGCGCGAGCAGTGGACTGCCAACGAGGAGAGTGAGTTGCGCCGTCGCGCCTTGCTGGGGGTTGGAGAGCCTCTGGATTGGTGGAACTTGGTGCGCGAGCCCCGCTATATCCAGGCCCTGGAGTTGTTGGCCCAAGTTCCACAACCATAGTTGCCCGTCCATCATCACTCGCCCTAGCTCTGCATCAATAATTACTCAGTCTAGACACTTTTTACCCTCAATAGCGGTTAGACTGAAGACAGCGCAAAAAAGCACTTGGGGTTTGGCTTCAAAACACTCCCCCTGGACTTGGCGATGCAGGGGCTGAAGTCCCCGGGGAGGAGTGACACCAGTTCGCTGGGCATACTCCACACCGGTTGAGCGCCTTGCTTACTCTAATACCCACACAACTGAATATGGCCACACCCAATTACAACTACGAAAAACGGCAACGCGAGTTGGCCAAGAAGAAAAAGAAAGAAGAAAAACTCAAAGAGCGTGAAACTCGCAAGGCTGACCCAGCCGATCACACGGGTGTAGTAGGCTCCTCAGGCTCATTGGGGGCAGAGGTGCCGAGCCATGGTTTGACAACACCAACACCAAGTGGGCATGACCCCAAGGTGTGAGGTGTGCTTATCCATGAATGAGCCCTCAGAACAGGCTCTAGTTTGGGCTCCAGTTCAGTCTTCAAGCAAAATCTGAGCTTAGGCCCAATTGCTCATATCAAGCGCCCGTGCCCAAAGCCTTCGTCCGTCTTTGCGTGGGTGAGTAAGCTTAGGGCTCTTTTTTAGTGTTCTTTTTTTAATGCTCTTTTTTCAGCGCAGGAAATAAGATGACATCACGAATGCTCGAGCTATCGGTGAGCAGCATCATGAGTCGATCAATTCCAATACCACACCCCGCCGTGGGGGGCATACCGTATTCCAAGGCCGTGACGAAGTCGTGGTCATAAAACATGGCCTCATCGTCTCCTGCGTCCTTTTGCGCCACTTGGGAGGCAAAACGCTGGGCTTGGTCTTGTGCGTCATTTAATTCACTAAATCCGTTGCCAAACTCCCGTCCCGTCACATAGAGCTCAAAACGTTCAGTCACCTCAGGATGGGTGTCGCTTGCTCGTGCCAAGGGAGAGATCTCGACAGGATGTTCGCAAATGAACGTGGGTTGCCAGAGTTTTTCCTCAATGGTTTCTTCAAAGAACATCACTTGAAGCGACGCCAAGGAAGGGTCTCGTCCCAAGTCAACACCAAGTTTAGAGAGGGCCTGGGTCAGGGCATTCGAGTCATTCACATCCAACCCAGAGGGACCATATTTTTGAATGGCCTCTACAATGGTCAAGCGCTCAAACTCAGCGCCAAGATCCACCGTTTGACCTGCATAGCTCAGTGTCGTGGTGCCCAAGGTTTGTAGGGCCACGTGGCGGATCAGGTCTTGGGTGAAGTCCATCAAATCCAAGTAGTTCCAGTAGGCCGCATAAAACTCCATCATGGTGAATTCAGGATTGTGACGCACCGACATGCCCTCATTCCTGAAATTGCGGTTGATCTCAAACACACGCTCAAAACCACCCACAATCAAGCGCTTCAAATAAAGCTCAGGTGCAATGCGCAAAAACATCTCTTGATCAAGTGCATTGTGGTGGGTGATGAACGGCTTGGCGTTGGCTCCACCAGGGATGGGGTGCAACATGGGCGTCTCGACCTCAAGGAATTGGTGATCAAGCATGAAGTTGCGTAGACAAGAAACCGCTTTGGAGCGAACTTGAAACCGCTCCCGCGTAGTCTCATCCATCATCAAGTCAATGTAGCGTTGGCGATACTTCACCTCTTGGTCTTTCATGCCGTGGAACTTGTCGGGCATGGGCCTCAAGCTTTTGGTGAGCAAGCGTAGGGAGGTTGCATGGATGGAGAGTTCACCCGTTTTGGTGATGAACAAGGTGCCTGTACAGCCCACAATGTCCCCCAAGTCCCAGTGCTTGAATTCTTCATACAAGCTCTCCCCCATGGCCTCCTTTGTTACATACACTTGGATGCGTGAGGTGCTGTCTTGCAAGGTGGCAAAACTCGCTTTGCCCATCAAGCGCTTGAGCATCATGCGGCCAGCCACACTCACCCGGATCTGCTGGTCTTTGAGGGCCTGGGGATCCTCTTGGTCATGAGTTTGGTGCAGTGACAATGCCCGGTGCTCGGGTTTGAAGTCATTGGGAAACGCTACAGGACCCCCAGCCGCTTGGGTGGCTTTGAGTGTTTTAAGTTTGCCCAATCGCTCCAAGACCAATTGGTTTTCATCAACGCTTGCCTCATTCACCTCAAGGGAGTCATCGTGAGCGTTGGCACTGGAGGGGGCGGGTGTAGGGGTCATGGTTCAACTCTTTTTTGAGCGAGAAGGGTGGAGATCAATTGCTTTACGGGATGACGGTTTCTCAAGAGGACTGTTTCTTCACCACTCCCGAGGAGTGAGATCACAATCGGTCGTCAAAGAAAGCCGCATTGTTCACCCACACTCGCCAGCAAAGGGGCGAGTGCGAGTGCGGGTGTTAGGAGACAGCCTCGGCGGGTTGTTTGAGCAAAATCGCCAAACTCGTGGCAATGCTTTTACGTAAATCGCGTCGGTCACAAATAAAGTCCAAAGCGCCTTTGGTTTGTAAAAACTCGGAGCGTTGAAAACCACTGGGCAGTGTCACCCGCACCGTGCTCTCAATCACCCTTGGGCCAGCAAAACCAATGAGCGCCTTGGGCTCTGCAATCACCAAGTCACCCAAGAAGGCAAAGCCTGCAGAGACCCCTCCCATGGTGGGATCGGTGAGAACGCTGATGAAGGGCAGGCCCTTTTTGGCCAATCGGGTCAATGCAGCATTGGTTTTGGCCATTTGCATGAGGGAGAGTAAGCCCTCTTGCATGCGAGCCCCACCCGTCGCTGTGAAGCAGATGAAGGGGACTTTTTGCTCGATAGCAGTGGTGACACCACGCACAAACCTCTCACCCACCACTGAGCCCATACTCCCGCCCATGAAGTCAAATTCAAATGCGGCCACGACCACGTTGATGTCGTGCACACTCCCGCCCATCACCACCAGGGCATCGGTCTCACCGGTTTGTTCAATCGCTGCTTTCAAGCGCTCTGGGTATTTGCGCGAGTCTTTGAACTTCAACGCATCGACTGGGAGGACCTCTTGTGCCACTTCGTAGCGCCCTTGGGGGTCGAGGAAGGCGTCCAAGCGCTTTCTAGCGCTGATGCGGTGGTGGTGAGAGCAGCTGGGGCAGACGTTTTGGTTTTGCTCCAAGTCATTTTTATAAAGCACAGTCTCGCAGCTCGGACACTTGATCCACAAGCCCTCTGGGACACTGCGTCGGTCGGCGGGGTCGGTGTGCTGTATTTTGGGAGGCAGTAGTTTTTCAAGCCAGCTCATGGAATTCTTTCTCTCAATCAATGGGGCACAAAGTGGACTGTGAACGATAGGGATCGAGGCGTTGATCAGGGGGGAGTTTAAAGACAATCATCCCCCACACTGACAGGCCCTTACCCAATAGGCGAATGCTATCGTGGCGCATCCAGTGCCAAACGAATTGTATTCAAAAACGCTTTGAGCCTTTCGCCTGCCTCATTGAGCTCACCGTCTTGAATAATCTCGATTAAACGCGTACCAATCACCACCGCATCGGAGACGAGGGCCACCGCGCGAGCACTCTCAGCGTTTCGAATTCCAAAACCCACTCCCACGGGAATACTCACGTGCTCTCGGATGATGGGCAGCATTCGGTCCACCGCTTGGGTGTCCAAGTGCGCCGCACCCGTGATTCCCCTCAAGGAGACGTAGTACACGTAACCACTGGCCACACGGGCAACCGTGGCCATGCGCTCGGTGGTGCTGGTGGGGGCCAGTAAAAAAATCAGATCCATGCCATGAGCCTTGAGCGACTCAGAGAGCGCGACGCATTCCTCTGGGGGATAGTCCACCACGAGTAAGCCGTCCACTCCACTGGCACTTGCATCCGTCACAAAGGAGCCCTCACCGTGACGACCTTCGTAGTGCTCAATGGGGTTGGCGTAGCCCATGAGCACCACAGGTGTCGTAGGGTCCGTCATGCGAAACTCTCGGACCATTCGCAAAACATCCCCCAGATCAACTCCTTGGGCCAGTGCTTTTTCTCCCGCCTTTTGAATGACGGGACCATCGGCCATGGGGTCGCTAAAGGGCACTCCCAACTCAATGATGTTTGAGCCACTTTGAACTGCTGCATGCATCAACGGCACGGTCATCTCGGGGGTCGGAAAACCCGCCATCAAATAAGGAATCAGTGCGACTTGTTGTTTGAGCTTGAGTGCATCAAAGGTCTGCTTGATGCGTTCACGCCCAGCAGCCACAGGAGTGTTGGGTGTGCTCATGCCGTCCCCCCCACTTTGTTGGGCATTTGAACCGTGCTGGTCTTGGAGCCCTTGACCTCTTGGCCTCGACATGAAGGACGACAGTAAAAATCCGCTTGACTCAAGTCTGCAACGGTGCCGATGTCTTTGTCTCCGCGGCCCGAGAGATTGACCAAAATGGATTGATCCGGGCTCATGGTTTTTGCCAATTTCATGGCATAGGCAATGGCGTGGCTGGACTCCAGCGCTGGGATGATCCCCTCTTTTCTGCACAAGTAATGAAATGCATCCAAGGCTTCTTGGTCTGTGATGCCAACGTAAGTGGCGCGCTCGATGTCTTTGAGAAACGCGTGCTCGGGCCCGACCCCAGGGTAGTCCAGTCCTGCAGAGATGCTGTGCGTCTCGGTGATTTGTCCTTTGTCGTTTTGGAGCACATAGGTGCGGTTGCCGTGCAAAACGCCAGGTGAGCCCCGTAGGAGCGAGGCCGAGTGTTTGCCACTGTCAAGCCCAAGGCCAGCGGCCTCAACCCCAATGAGGCGCGTATTTTCAAAGTCAATGTAGGGATGGAAAATCCCCATGGCGTTGCTACCGCCTCCGACACAGGCCACCACCGCATCGGGTTGGCGTCCATGGTGCATTAAAGGCATTTGCTCAATGCACTCCTTACCAATCACGCTTTGAAAATCCCTCACCATCATGGGGTAGGGGTGTGGGCCAGCAACGGTGCCGATGATATAAAAGGTGTTGTCAACATGGGTCACCCAATCTCTCAAGGCTTCGTTGAGTGCATCCTTTAAGGTTTGAGAGCCACTGGTCACGGGCACCACTGTGGCCCCCAAGAGTTTCATGCGGTAGACATTGGGGCTTTGCCTCATCACGTCTTCTTGCCCCATGTAGACCACGCACTCTAGGCCGTAGCGTGCGCAAATGGTGGCAGTGGCCACACCGTGTTGGCCAGCACCTGTCTCAGCGATGATGCGGGGCTTGCCCATGCGTTTGGCAAGCATCGCTTGGCCAATGGTGTTGTTGATTTTGTGGGCTCCGGTGTGGTTCAAGTCTTCTCGTTTGAGATAGATTTGCGCACCCCCCATCTCTTGGCTCATGCGAGCAGCGTGATAAATCGGGGAGGGTCGTCCTACAAAGTGTTTGAGCTCACTTTGAAACTCGGCTAAAAATGCGGGGTCATTTTGGTAGTGCGCATAGGCCTCAGAGAGTTCTTGAATGGCGTGGGTGAGGGTTTCACTCACAAAACTGCCTCCAAAACGTCCAAAATGTCCGCTGGCATCGGGTTGCTGATAGTGAGTCGTCATAGAAAAAAGTATTCCAGTGAAAAAATTACAGTGTTCAAACTTTGTCCAAGTCCTGCTCTAGAGGGCCTTTAAGGTCTGGACACCCCGTGACGCAAAAGACAAAGACTTGGCCTACATCAAGGCTTCATCAGTGGTAGCTCGCTTGCTCGAACCGCTTGGATGAACGCGCGGATCAAAACAGGATCCTTGACCCCTCGGCTAGCCTCGACGCCTGAGCTCACATCAAGCCCCAAGCTCAACACCCGGGGCGAGAGGTAGGAGATGGCTTGAGAAACATTTTGAGCGGTGAGTCCACCTGAGAGCACCAAGTGTGCGTTGAGTTTTTCAGGGATCAATGACCAATCAAACTGTTGCCCAGCGCCACCATAACCCGGCACCAAAGCGTCCAGGAGCAAGGCGTGTGCGTTTTTGTACAAGTTAACGTATTTTACGAGGTCAAATGAGCTCTGCGGGGGGCTCTCTGTTGGGCTTGAATTCATCACGGGTATTCGGATGGCGCGAATGTAGCGCAGACCTGTAAGGCGAGACATCTCCTCACAAAACTCGGGGCTCTCGTCACCGTGAAACTGCAACCACGCACCGGGCACGGCTTGGGCTGCTTTTTCAATGGTTTCACGCTCGGCATTGACCAGTAATAGGACCGGACAGACAAAGGCGGGGAGCCGACGGGAGAGTTCAGCAGCGCGCTCAATACTTACCGCTCTGGGACTGGGGGGATAGAGCACAAAGCCAATCGCCTGGGCGCCGGCCTGAACGGCCGCATCCACATCACGCTCGGTGGTGAGGCCACAAATTTTGATGGGGATGTGCAGGGTGTTCATTTGGGGAAATGGTCTTGGTGAGGGAGTGAGGAATGAGCGATGCCCAATTGCAAGGCGATGGCGTAAAACCTCAGAGTCCTATCACCCCCCAATCATAACGCTCTTGAACAGTGGGCAAGTTCCAAATGGGGTCATAGACCGGCCCCAGAAAATAAAGTCCATCTGAGGCGAAAGTGGGCGCGCCAGCACGACGATCTTTGGCTTTGATGACCTCGGCGAGCCACTCAGGACTGTGCTCACCGCTGCCCACTTGAACCAAGCAGCCCATGATGTTTCGGATCATGTGGTGAAGAAACGCATTGGCCTCGATCTCTAAGCGCAGATATCCCCCCCCACCTGAGTGAAAAGCGTGGAGTGCTCCATCGCCTGCTTCGGTGGGACTTGAACCCCAAGCAGCTGGTGGTGTGATGCGAATGATGCGGGCGTGTTCGATGGTTTTGATCGGGGACAAGGCTTGGCACTGGGCTGCGCGAAAGGAGCTGAAGTCATGCTCCCCGAGCAAGTGCACACAAGCTTGTTGCATCAAATCGGCATCCAAGGCTTGGTGATACCAACCCACGCGTTGGTATGACAAGCTAGGGCGCACGGGCGAGTCCGAGAGCAGATAAGCATATTTTCTGGAGTGAGCACTTGCTCTGGCATGAAAACTTGGGGGTACCTCTCGGGCCCATTGAACGGCCACATCGCGGGGTAAGTAGCGGTTGGTGCCCCTGACCCAAGAGTTGTTCTCTCGCTTGACGGGGGAGTCAAAATGAACGACTTGCATCACGGCATGGACCCCTGCGTCGGTGCGACCCGCGCAATGGGTGCGAATGGGGGCTTGGGCAAATTGTGCCAAGGCCTTCTCTAAGTGGTCTTGGACTGTTTTGCCGGAGAGTTGGCTCTGCCAGCCCTCATAGGCTTGGCCCGAGTAACTAAGGCCCAAAGCAACGCGCTGACTCACCACAGTTGGCCAGCCCAGGGAGGGCTCTTAGTGAACACCCATACCGATAAATCCCACTCAACCACGTTCAGCCAACCAAGCGTGGGCCGTGTCGAGTAACTCTCCTGTGGCTTGTTGGGCAATTTCTTGAACGATGGCTCGGGCCGTGTGCTGTTGACCCACTTGCCACAATTCTTGCGCGAGTTCAAAGCGCACTTGGAGTGGGTTTTCACGAGGCTCACTGGTGTAGGTGGGAGCTGCATGATCCTCTTCTAACTCATGGTTGGTGCTCTCGTGCAATGGGGGCAAGTCCAAATCGAAATCGATGTGAACATGGTCACTCAGACTCGTGGTGCTGGTGGGCATGCCCATCGCTACGTGCTCTTGATCATCGCGATCGTGGAATGATGCACCCAGCGCTTCATGAGAGTGGGTGGATTCAGCCGAGAAGGGGACTTCTGAGGCACTTGGGGAGGGCTGTGGCTGTACTTGGGCCCATGTGGGTGGGGTACTCGCTGTGGACGTTGGGTCCAACCAAGAAGGGGAATCGAGATCGTGTTCAGTCGCAGCAGGGGCTACTTCTTCTTGGTCCCTCCTGCGCAGCAACGTTCCAAGCACCAAGATCGCCAATCCAAGGCCTGCCAAGACTGGGGCCAAAGGGTGATCGAGCCACTTTGATAATTGAGGGGCATTCACACTGAGCCAAGCCTTGGGTACCCCCCAAGCTTGGGAGAGCGCGTTGCTGGCTTCTTTGAGCGTGTTTTGTAGGCTCCAAGATGACCCCGATTGCTTAGCAATGGCATTCAACTCGCTGATGTTTTGATTGAGCTCTTCGGCTTTCTTGGCGTTGATTTTGGCTTGTTCTTGTTGCGCCAATTGTTCGGCCGCTTTGGCTGAAGCCGAGTTGGCTTCACTCAATTTGAGTTGATCCTTTTTCTCTTGCAAGTTCTTACTCTTAGAGCCCACTTGGCCTGATGCACTTTGCTTGGGTGTCTTGGTGGCACTGGGCTTGGAGTGTTGGAGTTTGGTCACCAACGTTTGGCGATATTGATCAAAGTCAATGCGCTGCAATTGAATTTGCTCGCTTGCCTCCTTCGGGTTTTGGCTCAAGACGTCACCGGCGGAGGGCAAGGTGAGCGTAGCGTCTGCTTTGAGGCGGTTGACGTTTTGCGCGATGAATGCATTGGGGTTGGATCGTAAAATCCCCATGAGCATTTGATCCAAGGTGACCGACGCATCCTTGTATTTCATCGCAATTGCACTGGCCGTGTCCCCAGGACGAACGGGCACAGCTGAGAGAGCGCTGGAGGAGTCGAGCGAGACCGACTGGGCTGGGTCAAGTAATAACCCCATCTCCTTGGTCACTTGTCCACTGGTCCAGTGAACTTGCAAGAGGACGTCAACAAACGTCTGGCTCACGGGGCTCTTGGTGGTGACGCTCACGAAGGGTTGTCCGCTTGGACGTTTAGACAATACCGCGCTGGCACTGGAGAGCACATTGTCATAGGTGGCACCCAAAGCACTGTAAGCCTGCTCGTTGGCCAAATTCACCTCCAGGCCCTGAAGCTCCTCGGGTGACAAGCTCTCCAAATCAAATTCCACAGCCAAGGGCTCGCCTTGCTTGGAGAGCATTTTGGCACGCCCCAAAGTCAGCGCCATCGAAGGCGTTGCCCCAAGGCTGAGTAAGCCCGCCAAACACAAACCGAGTGCCCAAACCCGCAGGGGAGATGGAATTGAATGTCGTTGATCAGTTCTCACAGAGGTCTTTCGCAATGGTCATCTACAGTCGGTCAGCGAAGTCATGGCGAAACGCAGGGCCTATTTTTTGGGCTCAAACATGCACACAAAAGCCAAGAGGGGCCCCCCGTTGCCGTCATGTTACTATTTTAGCCAGCCATAGGACTAACAATAGCGTTTGTCTGGGTTTGTCAGACTTTGTTGGGGTTAAAAGCCCTGAAAACCACGTTTTTATTCGATCTAGTCGAGTGGTTTCGGCCGTGGATTGAGCCCAAAGTGGAGATCAGTCGAGTTTGCGTTGCTGGCAGTCAATGCAAAGGCAGACGCAAACCTAAGTGAAAACCAGAGAAAAACCGGCTGTAAAACCCCATAAGGGTCTCACGCCAAGTTTTGGCCTCAGGCCCCACGATGGGGTCAAGCCGCTTGCAACAAAATGTTGAGCATTCGTCTCAAGGGCTCTGCAGCACCCCACAGCAATTGGTCACCCACGGTGAAAGCGCCCAAATACTCTGGACCCATGGCCAGTTTGTGCAGTCGACCCACGGGCACTTCCAGTCCGCCTGTGACAGCTTGTGGAGTGAGCAGTCGCTCGCTGGCTTCTCTTTCGTTGGGGATCACTTTGACCCAGTCGTTGGCGTTGGCCAAGAGATGCTCGATCTCAGGCAGCGGAATGTCTTTCCTAAGCTTGATGGTGAGGCCTTGAGAGTGGCAACGCATAGCGCCCACCCTGACGCACAAACCATCAATGGGGATGCTGCCGGGAGTTCTAAAGCTGGGTAAGCCCAAAATCTTGTTGCACTCTGCACCACCTTTCCACTCCTCTTTGCTTTGGCCGTGCTCAACGGGCACGTCAATCCAAGGAATTAAACTTCCGGCCAATGCGCTCCCGCGGAAGTTCTTCACAGGGAAGTCACCTGATCTGAGGGTTTGGGTTACTTTTTTATCGATCTCTAAAATGGCACTGGCTGGATCGGCAAGTTCGGCTTGAACGCTACCGTGCAAGGCGCCCATTTGTGACAATAATTCACGCATGTTTTGTGCCCCAGCGCCCGATGCCGCTTGGTACGTCATGGCGGACACCCACTCCACTGCATTGGCTTTGAATAGGCCCCCTAGCGCCATGAGCATCAAACTTACGGTGCAGTTGCCGCCGATCCAATTGCGGTTTCCGCTCTCAAGTGCTTGGTCAATCACATGGCGGTTGACAGGGTCCAAAATAATCACTGCATCAGGCTTCATTCGAAGCGTAGAGGCCGCATCGATCCAGTGGCCATTCCAGCCCGTGGAGCGCAGTTTGGGGTGAATCTCTTGGGTGTAGTCACCGCCTTGAGCGGTGATGATGATGTCACACTGAGAGAGGCTTTCTAGATCGTGTGCATCCAACAAGGTTGACGCACTTTTGGCAAACTGGGGTGCTTGACCACCAGCATTGGAGGTGGTGAAAAAGAGTGTCTCAACCTTGCTGAAGTCACCCTCTTGGCTCATGCGGTCCATGAGGACTGAGCCCACCATTCCACGCCAGCCTACCAGGCCTAAAGTTTTTTTTGCTTGACTCATTTTGGGTCTTCCTCTGCTGGAAAAAAATTCGCACTCTGCTGTATCCTCTCTAGGCAATCGTTGCCAAAATGAGGGCAACGGCGCACAAGCGTTCGAGCGAGAAGTCTCCTCAGTCAAACACGAAAGGGATCATGATTTTAATACGAAATGATTCTTGAAAATAGAGAAATGAGTCTAAAAACAAACACGATTCTCTGTCTTCAGAACCATTCTTAGAGCGCCCATTGGTGAGGGGTCATTAGCGTGACCCCGGCTACTCGCTACTCCTTAGTGGACCAAAGCCTTCAAGGCTTTCACCACTGCGTCGCCCATCTCTTGGGTATTGACGCGAGTGCAACCGGTGCTAAAGATATCACCCGTTCTGAGTCCTGCTTCTAAGACTGACTTTACGGCGCGCTCAATGAGCTCTGCGGCTTGGGGCTCAGCGAGAGAGAAACGAAGCATCATGGCCGCAGACAAGATGGTGGCCAAGGGGTTGGCAATGCCTTTTCCTGCAATGTCTGGAGCGCTGCCGTGACTGGGCTCATAAAGTCCTTGATTCTTGGAGTTGAGCGAAGCCGAGGGCAGCATCCCAATGGAGCCTGTGAGCATGGCTGCTTCATCAGACAAAATATCTCCAAACAAATTGCCCGTGACGATCACATCGAACTTTTTGGGCTCTTTGACCAATTGCATGGCCGCGTTGTCAACATACATATGGTCCAACGCAACATCAGGATATTGACTAGATATTTGAATCACCACGTCACGCCAAAACTGGGAGGTCTCCAGCACGTTGGCCTTGTCCACACTGGTCAAGCGCTTGGAGCGCTTTTGAGCGGCCTGAAAGGCAACATGGGCAATGCGTTCAACCTCAGGGCGAGAGTAGCGCATGGTGTCAAATGCCTCGGGTGAGCCGGGGAATTGTCCATCGCTGGCCGTGCGTTGCCCCCTGGGTTGACCAAAATAAATGTCCCCCGTGAGCTCTCGAATGATCAAGATATCCAAGCCCGCGATCAGCTCGTTCTTAAGAGATGATGCCCCGACAAGTTCTGGGTAACAAATGGCGGGTCTGAAATTGGCAAAAAGTCCCATGTGTTTGCGAAGTCCCAAAATCGCTTGTTCAGGCCTTAAGGGTCGATCGAGCTTGTCGTATTTCCAATCCCCCACCGCGCCAAAGAGCACCGCATCCGAGGACATGGCCAAATCCAAAGTGCTCTGAGGCAAAGGGTGCCCGTGCGCATCATAGGCACAGCCTCCTACCAAAGCCTCTTGCAATTCCAAGTTCAAATTTAAAACCGCCAAAACCTTCAACGCCTCGCGAACGATTTCTTGGCCGATGCCGTCTCCGGGTAGTACTGCAATTTTTTTCATGGTGATGGGGTGGTGAAACAAGTGCGTGAGCTCTTGGGGCTCGAGTGGGGCTTAAAGGCCGGGCCCACGCACTGGGGATTGGAAGGGGTGAAGGTGAAGATCGAGGTGAAGGTCGAGGTGAAGCGTTTTTAAAACCTGTTTTAAAAACGCTTCAAACGTATAAAAACTTCTTGCCAGTCAATGCTCAGGTCGTCACGCTGTGAGCGAGCCAAGGTTTGGTAGCCAAACGATGCGACTCAAAGTCACGGATTTTTTGAGAATGGGTGAGAGTGAGGCCAATGTCATCCAAACCATTGATCAGGCAATGCTTTTTGAAGGCTTGGACCTCAAAGGGATAAGATTCGCCATCAGGGGCCAACACCACTTGAGAGACCAAATCAATGGTGAGCTCAAAGCCCACGAAGCCAGCAACTTGTGCGAACAAATGATCAATCACTCGCTCTGGCAAGACAATGGGTAACAAGCCATTTTTAAAACAATTGTTGAAAAAGATGTCAGCATAACTTGGCGCCAAAATGGCCCGAAAGCCATACTGATCTATCGCCCAAGGCGCGTGCTCTCTAGAGGAGCCACAACCAAAGTTCTTTCTCGCTAGCAAAATCGAAGCCCCTTGGTAACGGGGTAAATTCAAGACGAAATCAGGATTGATTTTTCGGCTGCTGGGATCCTGTCCAGGCTCTCCATGATCCAAGTAGCGCCATTCGTCAAATAAATTGGGTCCAAATCCAGTTTTTTTGATAGATTTTAAAAACTGCTTGGGAATGATGGCATCCGTGTCCACATTCTCTCGGTCCATGGGGGCAACCAAGCCCTTGTGTTGTGTAAATTTTTGCATGCTCGTGTCCTTATTCTTCTTTGGGGAGTCTTTGTTCAAGAGAACTGACGAACGTCAACAAAGTGACCATGAATTGCCGCCGCCGCAGCCATGGCTGGGGAGACCAAATGGGTTCTTCCGCCCGCGCCTTGACGTCCCTCAAAATTTCGGTTGCTGGTGGAGGCACAACGCTCTTGGGGTTCAAGTTTGTCCGCGTTCATGGCCAAGCACATGGAGCAACCCGGCTCACGCCACTCAAACCCTGCTGCTTTGAAGATCACATCTAGGCCTTCGCGCTCGGCTTGCTCTTTCACTAAACCTGAGCCCGGCACGACCAAAGCAAGTTTGACATTTTTGGCGACTTTTTGGCCGATGTGTTTGACCACGCGGGCTGCCTCACGCATGTCTTCGATGCGCGAGTTGGTGCATGAACCAATGAAGACTTTGTCCACATGGATGTCAGCAATGGACTTGCCGGGTTCGAGCCCCATGTAGACCAAGGCGCGCTCAATGGCCAATCTCTTGGCTGGGTCGCGTTCCTTGTCGGGGTCGGGTACGGTGGATTGAATATCCAACACCATCTCGGGCGAAGTCCCCCAAGTCACTTGCGGGGCGATGGTGCTGCCGTCCAGGTCTACGACCGTATCAAAATGTGCATCGTCATCGGAGTGCAAGGTTTTCCAGTAATTGGCCGCCATGTCCCACTCCACGCCTTTGGGTGACAAGAGGCGATCCTTGGTGTAGGCCAGAGTCTTCTCGTCAACAGCCACCAAGCCAGCACGTGCACCGGCCTCAATGGCCATATTGCAAAGGGTCATGCGCCCCTCCATGGAGAGGCCCCGAATAACGCTGCCAGCGAACTCGATGGTGTGTCCAGTGCCACCGGCAGTGCCGATGCGACCAATGATGGCGAGCACCACGTCTTTGGCCGTACAACCCTTGGCCAGTGTGCCGTTCACACGCACCAACATGTTTTTTGCTTTTTTGGCCAACAAGGTTTGAGTGGCAAGCACGTGCTCGACTTCGCTCGTGCCGATGCCGTGGGCCAATGCACCAAAGGCGCCATGGGTGGAGGTGTGTGAGTCCCCGCACACAACGGTCATGCCTGGCAACACGGCTCCGTTTTCTGGGCCAATCACGTGCACGATGCCTTGTCGCTTGGAGAGAAATGGGAAATAAGCAGCGGCACCATAAGCCTTGATGTTGTCGTCCAAGGTGGTGACTTGCTCTTTGCTAATGGGGTCGGTGATGCCGTCATAACCCAACTCCCAGCCTGTGGTGGGCGTGTTGTGGTCAGCAGTGGCCACCACTGAGCTGATGCGCCAAACAGGGCGATTGGCCTGTCTGAGCCCTTCGTAGGCCTGGGGTGAGGTGACTTCGTGGACCAAATGGCGGTCGATGTAGAGCACGGCTGTGCCGTCCTCTTCACTGTGCACTACGTGCTCATCCCAAATTTTGTCGTAGAGTGTTCGTCCCATGATTATTCTTCTTTCTCACGCGTCGGATAAAAGGTTTATTTTAGGCGCTAAGGCACGGCTTTGCTCGTAGTCGGCTAATTTTTCTAGAGGCTTTTGAGGGCCTGCGGTTTTAACTCCCGTGTTCACCAATTATTGGGGTCTGAAACATCCTCAAAGCCCAAAAAAAAGACCCCGAATATCGGGGTCGTTTGCAGGGTGTAACACCTTGCTAGCACATCGCTACTTGAGTACCCGCCAAGATGCCGCTGCATCTCCTGGCGGGCACAGTATTTAGCGCTTGGCTATGGGGGGCACATCGCGACGAACAGCCCCAGTAAAGAGCTGGCGAGGACGCCCGATTTTGTACTCAGGGTCAGCAATCATCTCATTGAGTTGTGCAATCCAGCCCACAGTTCTGGCCAAGGCAAAAATGCCGGTGAACATATTGACCGGTACTCCGATGGCTCGCTGAACGATGCCAGAGTAAAAGTCCACATTGGGGTAGAGCTTTCTTTGGACAAAATAGTCGTCTTCGAGTGCGATTTTCTCAACAGCTTTGGCCAATTTGAACAAGGGATCATTTTCTAGACCGAGTTCAGCCAAAACTTCATTGCAAGTTTCTTGCATGAGTTTTGCGCGTGGGTCATAATTTTTATAAACACGGTGGCCAAAGCCCATCAACTTGACGCTTGAATTTTTGTCTTTGACTTGCTCCATGAACTCACCCACTTTGGCGAGTCCACCAGCAGCTTGCAATTCACCCAACATGTTCAAACACGCTTCATTGGCGCCGCCGTGGGCTGGGCCCCATAGGCAAGCCACACCGGCAGCAATCGCTGCAAACGGGTTGGTGCCTGATGAGCCGCACAAACGAACAGTGGAGGTTGAGGCGTTTTGCTCATGGTCCGCATGCAAAATGAAGATGCGGTCAAGCGCTCTCTCAAGCACAGGGTTCACCACATAATCCTCGCAGGGGTTACCAAACATCATGCGCAAGAAATTGCCCGCATAACTCAAATCATTTCTGGGGTAGAGGTGGGGTTGCCCAATGCTGTATTTGTAGGCCATGGCCACCAAGGTGGGCATTTTGGCAATCAAACGAATGGCCGAGATAGCACGGTGTTCAGGGTTATTGATATCTGTGCTGTCGTGATAAAAAGCCGAGAGCGCTCCCACCAATCCAGTCATGACCGCCATGGGATGTGCGTCACGCCTAAAGCCGCGCAGGAAGAAGTGCATCTGCTCATTGACCATGGTGTGCTGGGTCACCAAG
>DAISKH010000062.1:0-17256 GCA_036821105.1 Limnohabitans sp. | reverse complement strand
GTTATTGTTAATAACGAACCTGAAGCTCAATCGAGCTAGAAATTTATGCGCTTGGAAAACCAATTTAGAGGGTGAAATGGTTAACGAGTTTCTTTGTGCTGAAAGTTCAACTATTTAAGTAACGTAATCGAGTCCTCACCCCTAACACCCACTTAAAACTCTTTCAGATGTTTGATTCGCGCATTTGACGTGTAAATTAGATAAACTTATAAGTATTGATTTATCGAATAAAAGATAACTCATAGGATTGTTTATTATTGCCATTTAATAACTTATAGGTTATTATTTTATCATCGAAACATTACCCAAGGGTTGGTATGGACAAGAAATTCCGAGATCTTCAGCTCCAGCAAATGGACGCACATCTTAAGATTTGGAGAGTGGCACAGTTAAGCGCACGCCCTAGATCTGGGTGGGTGCGTGCTATTCGTGAGTCCTTGGGCATGTCTGGCGCCGCCTTTGCCCGTCGACTGGGCATGACTCCTGTTGGTGTTCGCAAACTCGAAAGCGCAGAAGCATCAGACGCCATCACGTTGGCCAGCCTGCGCAAACTAGCTCAGGCCCTGGATTGCGAGTTGCAATATGCATTGGTCCCTCGGACCAGCCTGGTTCAGCAAGTGAAGGACCGAGCACAAACAGTTGCGCGTGAGCGTTTGCGCCCGATTGCACATTCCATGGCGCTAGAGGACCAAGCAGTGCAGGAGCCAGAGAACAAGCTTCAACTTGAACTGATCATCAAAGAACTAATTGAAGGTTCACGTCGCAACCTGTGGTGAGATATTGCAAATGAAATTTCATTACGCGCCTGGGGCAACCCCTCTCGATCCAGACGAAGCCACAGGATTAATACCGACGCACATTGCCACTCAAAGCGATCTAAACGCATGGGAGCAAATCAACATCGCTCAGGGGGACCGTTGGGCTGCACGCCAGAAAAAACGAAACCTGCTGGACGAGGGATTCATTCGCGAACTGCATCGCCAAATGTTTGATAAGACCTGGCAGTGGGCAGGAACATTTCGCCTTAGCAATAAAAACATTGGCGTGGACTGGACGCAAGTGGCAGTGAGGTTGCGCAACTTGATGGACGATTCAAAATATCAAATTGAGAACCACGTCTACGATGCCGATGAAATGGCAGTGCGGTTTCACCACCAGTTGGTCTGGATTCATGCCTTCCCTAATGGCAACGGACGCCATGCTCGCTTGATGGCAGATTTGTTAACCATGCGACAAGGGCGCCCACGACTGACGTGGGGTGGAGGTGAAACTAGCATCACATCAGTTAGTGAGCTTCGCAATCAATACCTGACAGCCTTGAGAGCGGCCGATCAGGGGCAGCTCAATGATTTGATTGCGTTTGCTCGCAGTTAACAAAAGGCAAGAAATCAAATAATGGGTTGATTAATATTAATTCGATTGTTTCGCGCGGGCTGTTGGCCCCCCACGGCTCATTTGCTATCAGTAGTGTCCTTGAACACACACAACAAAAGTAACGACATCTTGACTGCATTAACCGCAAGTGAAGCTCGAGAAAGCCTCTACCGTCTGATTGATCAACCGGCAAAGCCACACTAGTCGGTGAAGTAACAAAGTTTGAATCAATGAAAAGGTGATGCCTTAGAAAGTTCATCCATGCTCATGAAGAATTTGAATTCCAAAACTTTGCACAAAACTTCGCAACATTCACCAATGCGTGCTTGCAGAGTAAAACGACTGAGGTCTCAAGCCACCTTTTGAGACTCAACACTTGCATGCCCACTTTCTCAAGGGCATGTCGCGCATCCCTCGAACACCATTGACATAGCCGTGCACCAAGACACTTTTAAACGGAAATTCCTTTTAAAAAACCCTCAAGCTTTTGTTGTTCGAGCCGATTTATTGAACGTTAGTTTTATTCATGCGACAAGCATACTCTGGTGCAAACTCATTGCCATTCAACTCTTGAGAGTTGGGGTCGATGTCTATGGTCAAGTGATTTAAAAAAGTATTCGACCCTATTGAGTTGACGTTCTTGAGCAGGCAATTTGACAGCAATTCCATTCATTTTCACACTGGTATCACCATGCACCACATCTCAAAACATCTACACATCACCAAGACCGTGATTCATCACACCAAAAAATTACTGTCTTGCATGGGTCTGGTTGTGCTTGGATTCCAGGGCGTAGGATCAAGCCATGCACAAGACACTGCCAACAACCTATTGGTCTACTCTGTCTTGGGAACCGGAGGTTTGGGCTTGGGCCTAGGTAAAGAGATGCCCAACGGATTTGTTTTGCGCGGCGAGGTCACGAATCTGAGTAAATCATTGCAGACCACCCAAGATGGCAATAATTTCAGTGGCAACTTTAACTTAACAACGACAGCCCTGTATGGAGACTATCATCCTTGGAAATCATCATTCCATTTGTCTACAGGCGTCAACATCAAGCCCACCAACATCACATTAACAGGCAACCCCACTTCTGGACGCATTACGCTGGGCTCCACAAGCTACCCGGTGAGCGCTGGACAAGGCATCAACGCCAACATCTCCTTTCCCAATACCATGCCCTATCTTGGCCTAGGTTGGGGGTTCGGAGATCTCACCAAAACTTCGGGCATGCGTTTTAGCACTGATATGGGTTTTGATTTTGGCAAGATGAATGGTGTGATCACCGCCACACCGGGTCTTCTCAAAGGATTTCAAGGAACCAACATCACAAACGATCTGAACACACAAAGCCAAAAACTAAGTGCCAGCGTTTCTAACCTTCGATTCTTCCCCATCATCAAGTTTCAAGTGGGTTACGCTTACTAAGTCATGAAAACGCTCTACAGACTCACTCTTCTGGGCATCACTGCACTGGTGTGTTCTTGCGCGGTACAACCCTACCATGCCGAGATCAACAACTTTGACGGCTTGATCAAAATCAATCCCAATGATGTGAGGGAATGTGAGTCCTATGCCCGATTAAATGCTCAGCCAGAATATACCCTTGAGAGGGATCTGGCCTACGGCGCTGTATCGGGTTTTTTGTTTGGTGCCTTGGCCAGTACCGATCGAACCGCATCTTTATTGATTGGCACAATGACGGGCTCCAACATCGCCATTAGAAGCATTGAGGATCAAACAAAGTCCTTTAACAAAGAGTGCCTAAAAGCCCGTGGCTATATTGTGACCAACTGAGCAGTGATCAACTGCATTGAAGCACCTGCAAGACCTCTTGCGCCAAGGCCAGTGAACTGGTGAGCCCAGGAGATTCGATACCCAAGAGATGGACCACCCCGGGCGATTGATGAACGGCAGGGCCCAAAATTTGAAAATCGGCGGCAGCCTCATTTTGGGCATTGATCTTGGGCCGCATACCTGCGTAAGCAGCAACCAAAGATCCCTCCGGCAAGCCTGGCCAATATTGCCGGATTGCCTCATAAAAAACTTCTCCACGCTTTGGATTGACCACCAAATCATAAGGATCATCAACCCATTGAACATCGGGTCTAAATTTAGCCCGCCCAGCCAAGTCCAGTGTCAAATGCACTCCCAAGCCAGCCGCCTCGGGTACAGGATAAATGAGCCGAGAAAATGGACTACGGCCATTCAACGCAAAATAATTACCTTTGGCAAAATGCGCTTGCGGTAAAAAAGGTGCATCCGCTCCATGAAAGAGCCTGGCCACACTGGGTGCATTAAGACCCGCAGCATTGACGACCGTTCTAGCTTTAATACGCGTACCGTCCCGGGTGCTTAGTATTGCTCCACAATCATTGGAAGGATCCAGCAACTCTACTTGAGTAACTTGAGTATCCAATATCACATGACCCCCCGCTCTCTCCAAGTCTCCTTGTAAGCTGAGCATGTAGGCGTGGCTGTCTAAAATTCCCGTACTCGGGGATAACAAAGCAGCGCTTACCCTCAAGGCTGGCTCCAACTGCTGAACTTCGAGGGCGGACAATAGCTCAAGATCCATCACACCATTGTCCAGTGCCTTTTTTTGCAGCCCCTCTAAAACTTTCTCTTGATCAGCTGTTGTGGCAACAATCAATTTACCAAGACGGGCAAAAGGCAAAGATCGCTCGATCAGGTAATCGTAGAGCAGTTCGCGACCTTTTACACACAGCTTGGCTTTCAAAGATTCCTTGGGGTAATAAATCCCTGAGTGAATGACCTCACTGTTTCTAGAGCTGGTTTCAGTCCCAATGGCTCCCTGGGCCTCTAAGACGAAGACACTTGCGCCTTGGCCTTGACCTTGGTTTTGGGCTTGCTCGGCCAAAGCCCGGCCCACAGCCAAGCCCACAACCCCAGCTCCAATGACCACCACATCGACATCTTCCAAAACAAGATCTCCATTAAACGTTTAATGTCGTCGCTCACTTGGCCCTATGCGCCTTCTCTTCACGCTTTGCACAACTTCCAAGGGCTGAAACGGCAACTCTTTGCCGTTAGAGGCCAACTTCTTGGGCATCGAAATTGCTTTAACACTCCTGTGAGGCGAATCTTTGCCCATGGAGGCAACGCGCGAGTGCGCTCCATCAAGGATTTTGCCTGCAATTGAAAAACGGCGGTTGAAAACGCAGATGCAGCAACTCTTTCTCTCGGCCCATTCAGGGAGTTTGAAAAAGGCGCATGGCGTTCATCATCCATACGCTCACAAGGGACTCCATTTTGGCCACCTCTTCCATTCTCGCTGGCGTTAAATTGACAAGCGCCAGCAGTTCAAATCCAGCAGAGATTTTACTCTCTGGATCGAACGACACTGCGGGCTTAATGCCTGTTCTGAACCCCATCACAGGGGCGCAGATGTCGGGGGGTGTCTTGATCACTGTGAACCCTTCAGCACAAACCCCGGGTTATACCGAGACCTTGATTCAAGGCCAAGCCCAAGCCCTCACCTTGGTCTTTGATGGGAATGGTTATTTCACCTTCAATTTGAATGTGCCAGGTGCATATCCGTTGGTCTCTCCGTCCTTTAGAGTCAATACAGAGCACAGCGTTGGCCTAAGTTATGACACCACATCGGGACAAGTGATCATGGTGGTAGACGGGGCTGCCGTCACAAATTCTCCGGCCACTGCGTCTTTCACCTCCAATCCACCCGCTCCTTATTTGGCCTTGGGTTCTTTCTCAAACGCTGTCTCGACACCGGGCAACTTCAATGGCTACATTGATCAGTTATTACTTTTTAATACTCCACAAACCACCAGTACGCTGATCAACCTGACAGCGGATCCCCACTCGGTCGTGACGGCCTTGAGTGCTAGTTCGGTGGGATCACTCGTCTTGCCAAGCCACTTGGAGACGGCCACCACAGCCAACGTCACCACGGCCTACGCCACAGGTATTTTGGGTCAAAACTCGATCACCACTTATACCGATGGCACCAGCACCAGCTCGACTGTGTCAGTGCGGGGAATTCAAATCGGCGACACCATCACAGGCCCCAACATTCCGAGTAACGCCGTGGTCAACGCCATCTCCAGCACTGGCACTGTTTACTACACCTCGCTCACGAGTTCTGCCAACAGCACCAACTTCAGCAACCTCTCGGCCAAGGAAGTGGTGGCGTTTGTGCACCCAAACACTTACAGCACCAGTGTCAGCACCGTCTCCACGGGGACCACCCTCAATGTGGCGTCTGTGAGTGGCATTGAAATTGGTGACAGTGTCTCAGGCAAGAACATCTCTTCGGGCATCACGGTGACAGCCATCACTGGCCCCAATACTGTCACGCTGTCTGTTCCCATTTTGATCACAGCACCCGTTGCTCAAGGCACAGCCGTCAACTTCACCCACCCCGGTGCTCTCAATAACTTGCAAGCCCAAACCTCCAGTGCCTCTACCCCAGGTGCTGCTACATTGAATGTCTACTCCAGTGCTGGCATTCAAGTTGGTGACTTTGTCACAGACACTTCTAGCTTACTCACCCCAGAAATCGTCGCTGGCATTTCGGGTAACACCCTCACGCTCTCATCTCCCAATGTATCGAGTTTGAATGTTGCAGGTGTTGTCCCAATCAATGACACGCTTACTTTCGTTCACCCTTTGTCGCCCTCGGGAGTACCCTTGATCGCCGGGTCCACTTACCCATTCGTCACCGCCAGTAGCAGCAACGCAGCCGTGCTCACTGTCTCCAACGCTACAGGAGTATTGGCAGGAGACTATGTTTTTGGCGCCAACATCGTTAACAACACCAAAGTTCAAAGCACCGGGAGTGACCCTAGCAACAACCCAACGCTTACCTTGAGCGCTCCACCGAGCAACCCAATCACGAGCAGTAGCCCATTGGTGGTTTCTCACCCCGATGTGTTAACGCTCAATGGCACAGTGTCCTCAAGCGTAGCGATTGTGAGCTTCACACAACCCGTGACGCTCAACGGCTTTACTGGCTCATCAACTGTCAGTGGTGACGGCGTGATGGTGGGTGACTTTATAACGGGACCCAACATCCCCTTTGGCGATCGAGTCATTGCGGTGAGTGGAAACACGGTCACATTGTCCATGGCTCCTACTGGTGTTTTGGCTGGAAACGGCACGTTCACCTTCACCCACGCGGCAGATCCCAACATCCAACTGCTAACCATCGGCACCACCGCCACGGGTAGCAACGTGAGCTATCAAAGTGGTGATGTGATCACTATCACGGTGCCCACCAGTTTGATGGGCACAACAAACATCAGCTACACCGTACAAAGCAGTGATATTGCGCAAGGGGTGAACTCTGCATCGCTGACCTGCGCCAATATCACACGCTCGATCTTGACTCAGTTTCCCAATGCGGGAGTCTTTAACTTAGAACCCGGTCCAACGGCCAACACCATTGAGCTCATTCCCACTCAAATATCAGCAGCAGCTTCAGGACTCTTTCCCTTGGCCAGTGTTCAAACACTGGATTCGGCGCAAATCAACGAAAGCGCTGTCACGGACTACTATAACTTTAGTAACCTCACGAGCTCATCCAATGTCTTGGGTGCCAATGGTTATACCTCGGCTTTAGGACAAGCCTCCTTTTACAATGGCAGTGGCTTCTTGGCTTCAGCCGTCACCTCCACCACTTATACGGGTAGCACCGCCACGGGCTTGAATCCGTCCTCGATCTTGCACGGTCCAGTCTACGCGCAGTTGGCCAGCGTTTTGACCCCCAGTACGGTCTCGACCTCGGGGACTTTAACCAACAACACCAATTTAGTGGTCACATCGCCTAGCGTGGGCGCAATCCAAGTGGGAGACTTGATCACCGATTTGAGCTCCAGCACCAACAACACCAACTTATTGGGTGACACTGTGCTGGCGGTGAACGGCAACAACATCACCCTCTCCAAATCGGTGGCGCCCAATTTCACCTCGGACAGTTTGGTCTTCACTCACTCCAAAAATACCTCGACCACTGCCAACGGATCCCTAAATTCATCGAGCATGACCTTGACCTCAAGTGCAGGTGTGCAAGTGGGTGATATCGTCGTAGACACCATCAGTCCTAGCAGCACAGCAGGACTCAAAGTGAGCTCAGTGGGTCTGAATTCGGTCACTTTGTCTGGCCCGCTCAGCGCCAACATTGCCGGGGACACCCTTAGCTTCATCCACACTGGCATCACAGAAACATTCAACCTCTACGCTGACCCAGGCTTTATTGCCGGCTCAGCGTTGAGCGCCGTGGGTTTTACTCTGAATGTCCCCACCAACCAGGCATTGATCACCAACATCACTCCGCTACTAAGCGGCACCATCTCACAACAAAATCTGGCCTTGGATGGCTCCAACGCTACCTACCAATGGGCGTCGGTCAATGGTGTGACGGATATGAGCCAACCCTTGGCCAGCGTCACACTCACCACACAATCGAACTCTTTGAGCGCCATCAATGCGACTTTGAGCAACTTGTCCATCAACAATAGCTTTTATAAAGCAGTGGGCTCCACCTTGCCCTCCAGTGTTGCCACCAACCTTACCTCTCAGGTCTACTCTCTCTCGGGCTTCGTTTACAGCCAATACAACAACAACGCCAGCACCCCTCAGACCAGTTTCTCGGTTGACCCCAGTAAGATCCCCATGCCAGGGACGGATTTTGATTATGTAGTTCAAGGTGGCCCAGGAAGCGATGTCTTCTTGAACCTCAACACCTACACCACCCCACCCATGGCGGTCACTCCGACCAACCCCAATGCCAATATCAATTTGGATGTCGTTGCACAAACCGCTTCCAAAGGAAACTATTCCTTGGTCGTCAATTTGCCCAACAATGCAAGCAATGTCGTTTTCACGCCCAATGCCGCTTTCAGTGTCTCGACCAACACCAGCAATGGACACTTACTCACCATCTCGGGACAATATTCGCCCTCCAACCTGAGTGCGGCCCCGATCTTGGGCACCATCAACGTTACCTTGATCAATGAACTTAATAAAGGTGGCCAATTCTCCATCGACAGTGTGAGCACACCGACAAACTCGAATGGAGTTGGCCAAGCGTTTTATTTTGGTTCGGCTGAGACCAACGCCAGTGGCCAATACAGCATCAACAATTTACCAGCCGGTCAAATGAGCCTGTACCCCTTCAACAACCCGGGCATGGCCCAATCAACGCCTTTGTCAGTCAACGATGCCTTGGCCGCCATGTCGATCGCGGCGGGTTTAGGTGTACCTCAAGGGCTGGGTAAAGCGCCTGGGTCTGTAGCCAATCTTTTGCCCTCCGATTTTGTTGCAGCCGATTGGAATCACGACGGGACAGTCACGGCAGCAGATGCATTGGGCATCTTGTCATACTATGTCTCGGTCAACAAAAATCCAAGCTCAATGACCTTCAATTATTTACCAGCTCCAAGCAACTCCCTGGCCGTGAGCACTGAGTCCGTCTCCAACGTTACCGTCCCTGCCATCTCACCTTTCATGACTAACCTTAACATCTCAAGTGGCGTTGCCTTGAATACGGGTGGAGCACAAACACTGGACTTGGTGGGAGCCTTGAGTGGCAACATAGTCCCCTACTAAGATTACATTTCTCTCTTCAAACTCGGTCAAATCCCTTAAACTCCGGTATTCAGTTGAACTGGTGCGGGGAGGATAGATGTTTTGTCGATTGATTCACTAGTCGACAATAGCCTCCATTTCTAAGTCAAGTCAACACTGCTTGACTCTGGTTTGCTCTGGTTTGCTCTGGTGAAATGGCCACCACTCTTCGCCACTGATCGCCAACTGCCCCTCAAAGCCCTCAATAGCCACGCAGTGGCAGGGGCTAAGATTCCATTTTTTTCAGGGCCTTGTGCTTTGTCAAAGTCCTTTACCCAAAGAGAACACAATCCATGAGCATTTTCAGCATGACAGGTTATGCGAGCGCGCAAAGCGAAATCACTCTACCAGCAGGATCGTTGATGCGTGTAGGCTTAGAGATTCGCGCTGTGAATTCTCGTTTTTTAGACCTGAACTTTAAAATGCCTGAGGAGTTTCGCTCCTTTGAATCAATGCTGCGTGAGGAATTCACCAAAACTCTCAAACGCGGCAAAATCGATATCCGACTCTATACAGAGAGCACTGAACAGGCTTTGCTCAAAACTCCTTCCATGAGCTGGCTTGAACAAATTAAACAAGCACAAAACTTGGTGAGGGCCCAGTTCCCCAATGCGCAGGACTTGTCTTGCTTTGAGATCTTAAAACTCAGTGAGCAAAACTCTACCCACTCCCACGCTTTGCCCCCTGAAGCTGAGGTCCAACAGTGCCTAAGCTCATTGACCCAGCAAGCACTGGCTCAATTACTGCAGGCACGGAAAAAAGAAGGTGATCGATTGGTCGACTCCTTACTAGAGCGTTTGAAGCAGATCAAAGCCTTTGTGGTTCAAGCCAAACCCATGGTACCGCTTTTGGTTCAACAGCAAAGGGAGAAGTTTTTAGAGCGCTGGCGCGAAGCGCTTGGGCAAGACAACCCATCAAATGATCTTGGCGTTTTACCCCAATCCGTGCAAGAACGCGCTCTAAGTGAAGCCACTGCCTTTGCCATCAAGATTGATGTCGCAGAGGAGTTGACCCGACTTGACGCTCACTTGGACGAGATTGAGCAATGCTTGACCCTCAACAAGCCCCAGGCTGGTGTAGGCAAGAGGTTGGATTTTTTGATTCAAGAGTTACACCGCGAATCCAACACGTTGGGCTCCAAGTCCACGACGCTAGAACTCTCCAATATCTCTATCGAGATGAAGGTTTTGATTGAGCAAATGAGAGAGCAAGTTCAAAATTTAGAGTAACTGAGCCCTGAGCTTAATGTGTTCACCCATGGGGTCTCTTAGACGAGAGGCGACTGCGCCTCGAATCGGTCATGGAATCCATTGAGAAAGATGATATTTTCATTCTTTTGTATTACAATGGTGGCCCGCTGAATTCATTTTGTTCACCATGACCAATTATCCGGGTAATTTGTTTGTTGTTGCCGCCCCGTCCGGTGCCGGAAAATCTAGCCTGGTCAAGGCCTTGATGCAACTCGACTCTAGAGTTCAGCCCTCAATCTCACACACCACTCGTAAGCCCAGAGGGCAAGAAAAGCATGGAAGAGAATACTTCTTTGTTTCGGCCCAAGAGTTTCAAGATTTGATCACCGAGAATGCCTTTTTAGAATGGGCCAGCGTTCACGATCATCTCTACGGCACTTCCAAGAAAACCATCCAAGAGCGCATTGCACAAGGTGGAGACGTGATCTTGGAGATTGACTTCCAAGGGGCTGTTCAAATTAAAAAGCTCTTTGATAATGCGGTGTTGATCTTTATTCTTCCCCCCAGTCTAGAAGAGCTCAAAGCAAGGCTTGAGCGCCGAGGTGAGGACACCTCAGAGGTGATTCAAGTGAGGCTACTAAACGCTGAAAAAGAAATGAAACAGGCAAAAGCCTTTGATTTCGTTATAATCAATGAAATGTTTGAGACTGCCTTGTTCGATCTGAAAACGATCGTTCATTCCCAACGTCTTAAATTCGAAGCCCAAAGAAGGGCTCGATCTGATATTTTCAGCGCGCTACAAATCCCTTGACTCAGCGCTTTTGCTTAAAACCCCTCTCAACCTCTGGAAAATAACACCATGGCACGCATCACTGTTGAAGATTGTTTGACTCAAATCCCCAACCGGTTTCAGTTGGTTTTGGCAGCGACTTACCGCGCGCGCATGTTAAGCCAGGGCCACACCGCCAAAGTTGAAAGTAAGAATAAGCCCTTGGTCACAGCATTGAGAGAGATCGCCGACGGTAAAGTTGGCATTGAAATGCTCAAAAAAGTACCCGGTTGATCTGCATTTTTTATAGTTGTCATTCCATTTAAGCTCTTTGACGCTTTTGTTGGCCTTGATTTTCAAAGGCCAACCTCCCTACAAAACCCTTATATCAGTGACACTTAGTACACCTCTTGCAAGACAAGGTGTACAGTAGAGGCCATGAGTGCCGTCATCAAACCCGTCTTGGCTCCTTCGAGTGCCGCCGCCGTCAATGCTGCAGCAGCGAGTTTTCTTGCGCTCATTCAAAAACTAGACTACCTCAGTCCTGAGCAAATCGATTTGGTTCGCAAAGCTTATCGCTTTGCAGATCAAGCTCATTTGGGTCAAAAAAGAAACAGTGGTGAGCCCTACATCACGCACCCAATTGCAGTGGCGATGCAGTGCGCAGAATGGCGTCTAGACCCCCAAGCCCTGATGGCTGCTTTATTGCACGACGCCATGGAAGACTGCGGCGTGAGTAAACTCGATTTAGTTGAACGTTTTGGTCTGCCGGTGGCCGAATTGGTGGATGGTTTAACCAAACTCGATAAGCTCCAGTTCAATACCCGCGAGGAAGGTCAAGCAGAGTCATTTCGCAAAATGCTCCTCGCCATGGCCCGTGATGTGCGGGTGATCTTGATCAAGCTTGCTGATCGCTCACACAACATGCGCACCATGTCGGATATGCCACGCATCAAGTGGGGCCGCATATCGAGCGAGACCTTGGAGATCTACGCGCCCATTGCCAACCGTTTGGGACTCAACCAAACGTATCGCGAATTACAAGATTTGGCATTTCGTTATTCAATGCCATGGCGTCACCAAGTGCTCTTGAAAGCGGTCACGCGATCCCGAAATCGACGCAAAGACTTGATGAAAAAAGTGCAAGCCGAGGTAGAACTTGCCTTTCAAAAACACAACTTGCAGCTCAAGGTCTTTGGCAGAGAAAAAACACTTTATTCCATCTACAAAAAGATGACGAATAAACACCTGAGCTTTGCGCAGGTGACCGACATCTATGGCATGAGACTCATCTTGCCAAGCGTCATAGATTGCTACACGGCGCTGGGTATTTTGCATCAACTCTACAAACCCGTTCCTGGCAAATTCAAGGATCACATTGCGATTGCAAAGTTAAACGGCTATCAATCTTTACACACCACATTGGTGGGGCCTTCAGGGATCAATATTGAATTCCAAATGCGCACCGAGTCCATGCATGTGGTGGCAGAAAAAGGCGTTGCTGCGCACTGGCTCTACAAATCCCAAGAGCCTCAGAGTGAGACGGCACAGCGCCTGGGCACACAGTGGTTGCAGTCTCTCTTGGATATCCAAAACGAGACCAATGACGCTGCAGAGTTTTGGGACCATGTCAAAGTTGACCTCTTCCCAGATGCAGTTTACGTCTTCACTCCTAAGAGTCGAATCATGGCACTTCCCAGAGGCGCAACGGTGCTTGATTTTGCCTACGCCGTACACAGCAACATTGGCGACCATGCCAACGGAGCTCGCATCAATGGTGAACTGGTGCCCCTTCGCACCGAGCTTAAAAATGGCGACGTGATTGAAATCGTCACCACCCCCACACCTCACCCCAACCCGTCGTGGTTGAGTTTTGTACGAACAGGACGAGCACGCTCCAAGATACGGCACTTTCTAAAGACCATGGCCCAAACCGAGTCCATGGAGTTGGGAGACAAACTCTTGGCTCAAGCGCTGCGTGCAGAAGGCATTGAGAGTACGCCAGGTCTGGAGAGTGAGTACCAAGGTCTTTGGGAAAAGATTTTCCGTTTCACAGGCAGCAAGACCCGTGAAGAATTGCTCATTGACATTGGTCTTGGTAAGCGTGTAGCCAGTATTGTGGCCAAACGCATCATGGGGTTACTCAGTGAGCAAGGGCACAAACCCAACACACTGTTGATCAGCCAAGAACGCTTCGCCTCAGATGACACGTTGACACAAGGGGGCGTCGTAATCGATGGTAGTGAAAACGCGTCGGTGCAATATGGGCTTTGCTGCCATCCATTGCCCGGGGATCCTATTTTTGGGTATTTAGGACATGGTGAAGGTTTGGTGATTCATCACGAGCAGTGCAATCATGCACAAAAATTACGGCACAAGGACAGTGAGAGATTCATTGATGTCGAATGGTCGGATGAGCCGGTCAGACTCTTTGAAGCCCCATTGATGGTGACAGTAACCAACGGCCCTGGTGTCCTTGCCAAAGTGGCCACAGCCATCTCCCAAGAAGAGGCCGACATCACCCAAGTGAACATGAATACAGAGATCAGTAGCGCTGATGCCATTGACCTTCGTTTCATGGTGGCTGTACGCGACAAGCATCATTTGGAGAGCGTATTGAAGTCTCTGGCTCGAACCTCTTGCGTGATTCAAGCCCAGCGTGTGATGTCCACCAAGAGCACTACCCCTGAGTAACGTCAAATTAACTTGACTACGCTATGAGCTGATTCTTTGAGGGTATTGAACCTGAAGGATCTCTATCTCCTCGGTGCCATGGGGAGTTTTAAGATTCACCACATCCCCAGTTCTAGCTTTGAGTAGAGCCTTTGCAATTGGGGAGACCCAGGTGACTTCTTGCTTTAAGCTGTCAGCCTCATCGACCCCCAAAATCGTCACTGTTTTTTGAGTACCATCCTCGTGTACAAAAGTCACCGTTGCACCAAAAAACACTTGATCTCCCCCCGCATGCACACTGGGATCAGTGACCACCGCGATTTCCAAGCGTTGGGTTAAAAACCGGATTCTCCGATCGATCTCTCTGAGACGACGTTTGCCGTAAATGTAGTCTCCATTTTCTGAACGATCCCCGTTGCTGGCAGCCCAATGAACGATATCCACCACTTTGGGACGCTCAACGTCAATTAACTCAAAAAGTTCTGCTCTAAGTCTGGCGTAGCCCTGAGGGGTGATGTAGTTTTTAGACACACTTGGACTGGCAACAACCTCAATGGGGTCTTGCTCATCAATGTCGCGGGATGGGGGTGAAGTGCTTGGCATGGAATCAGTTTGGAGTTTCAAGCCTCGCCAAGAGGCAGATCTTGGGAACGAGGTATTAAAGTCCCGACCCATAAGTATGGGCACAAATAGAGCACAAATATATGTAAAAAGCAGCCAAATTCATAGCTTTTAATATGAACTCTCAAGAGACAAGCTCCACAAACTCATCAAGCTCATCAAACTTTTGGCTCAAGTACTCTAAAAAGTCGCTTGGCGAATAAAAAAGCCTTGAGTTCAATCAAGGCTTTTAAAAAATGGTGCGGCTGGCAGGATTCGAACCCACGACCCCTTGGTTCGTAGCCAAGTACTCTATCCAACTGAGCTACAGCCGCACAGCAGGCTATTGTAACACCCTTTAAACCCACCGATCAATACATTATTGAACGTTTTACCAAGACCGTCGTGCTTCATAGGAACCAATCACAACCGTACGGGCGACTTCAAATTAGCCACATTAAAGGCCACATCTAGCCTTCGAATTGCCCCTTCCAATTCCCACCTGCCCTTTTCCCCTTGAAACTGGGTGTATCCCCTACGGCAAGTAAATTCCCTATGAACTCAATTACTCTTGGTGTGATAAGGTTTAAAACTCACTATTGCCTTTCTCAATCCAGCTACTACTATGAACTCCAAACGATTCAAAACCTTGTTGATACATCTGAGCATGGGACTGCTGTATGTTATGAGCGATCTGGCGCTGTCCCAAGTCGATCCTGCCTGGACCAAGGCGGCTCCCATGCCGCAGGGCTCTGAGGAGCTATTTGCCGGTGTGGCCAATGACAAGTTGTATCTATTTGGGGGTTACGTCAATTGGGGCCCAAGGGGACTGGTCTACGAATACGATCCCGGCACAGACAAATGGGCGCAAAAGAAGCAAATGCCCCTACCCGCCCACCACACGGCCATCGTGGGTCATAACGGGAAAATCTACGTGTTTGGTGGTTTTGCCAAGTCCAATACCAGCAAAATTGGATGGCTACCAATTGACAATGCATGGGAGTATGACCCCGTACAAGACGAGTGGAAAGCACTCCCGCCCATGCCCACAGCCAGAGGTTCGGCCAATGCAGTGCTCTACAACGATCGCATTTATGTGATCGGTGGTGCAGGCATGCACCCTGGAGTTAAGCCCGAGACACTTTATGCAGGTGATCCGCACCGCTCTTTGAGCACGGTGGAATCGTTTGACCTCAACACCCGCACGTGGAGCACGCATTCACCCATGCCCACCGCTAGAAACCACATGGGGGCAGGCCTCATTGATGGAAAGATTTACACCATTGGCGGGCGCATTGGCTCGGTCTTTATCCTGACCGCAAGCAACACAGACATCGTCGAAGTCTACGACCCCAAAACTGACTCCTGGGGAGGCACCAAAACACGCATGCCAACCCCTCGAAGCGGGGGAGCATGGGGTGTGTACAAAGGAAAGATCTACTATGCTGGAGGAGAATACCAAGACAGTAGGCTGGTGGGTACCTTCAGGGCTTTTGAGGCCTATGAACCAGCCACCAACACGTGGACCATCTTGCCCTACATGCCGCTACCCCGACACGGTGTGGGAGGGGCCTTCATCGGTAATAAATTCCATCTGGTAAGCGGTGACGTGCAGTCCGCCATTGGACTGCCCTTCACCGTCTCTATTGCGAATCACGACATCTATGAGGTGAAGGATTGAAGTTAATTCGTCAAAAGAGCCTTGGCTTTTTGACAGACTACTCTAGCTTGGCCTCATGGGCTAGCCTAAGAGCACTCGGTTTGTTTGTAGCCTTTGGGACTGCGCTCATTAGTCTATCGTGCAATGCTCAAAGCGTGACACCCGAGCCCTTGAGGTTGATCGTGCCTTTTCCCAAAGGAGGATCCACCTACTTGACGGCTGAGTTGCTGGCCCATGAATTTGAAAAATCCATGAATCGACCAGTGAGCCTTTCAGTAATCGTTGGCAACAACAGTATGAAAGCTCAAGAGGCTTTAACCTCGGCGGCCAAAGACGGCAACACACTCTTTGTGGGCACCGTGATCACCAACGCACTGGTACCTGTGCTTTTTGAGCACAGCGCCAACGTTGTGAACCCTAAAGCGATTGAGCCCATTAGTCGCTTGGCAGATTTTCCAAGCTTTGTGGTGACCTCGGCTAAATCAAATAGTGTGGATGTGCGAACTTTGATCGAGCATCTCAAAAGTACCTCAGGGGTCATGCGAAACGGCAGCGACTTTACCGGTGGAGCCTCATTCTTATCAGCACATCTTTTAGGACGTCGCTTTGGCCTAAAAGTTGAGCAAGTCTCCATTAACGGCGCCCAAGGCTTACTTGATGGTGTCATCGGGGGGGCTTTGGATATTGTGTTTTTGAACTCCTCTACGGCAGGTCCCGCCATCAAAGCCAAAAGTGTTCGCGCACTGGCTTTGACGGGCAGCAGTCGACTTGAGAACTTTCCCGAAGTCTCGACCTTGGAGGAACAAGGACTTCAAGGCATTGGCATCAATATGTGGCAAGGCCTCTTTGCAGCCAAAGGCGTTGCACCAAGCACCCTTCAGAACATCTTTGCATACACACAAAAGGCACTTAATTCAGACGATTTCAAGTCCCTCATTGCGCAAAACAATGCCTTTGTCACACCCAGCACATCAACTGAACAATTTTCCAAAGAACTTGAACTAGAGAAAGCTCACTGGAGTGCCGTGATGAAAGATGCTGGTCTTGTGCAGTAAAGCCTCATTGCTGAGGGCACTCTCTTAGCCGATTCGTTTGTCTCACGCTTTATTTTGATCTCTCAACTAAGATCTCAATCGCTAAGCTTGGAGGCTTTCAAGTCTGCTGGTCTTTGACTGTCATGAATTTTCTTCATGGATTAAAAAAATAACATCTAATCGAATACTCTCTACATATTCGAGACCTAAGTTATTGAGACCTTATCTTCAATGCGTAAAGGTAATGCCCCCTGTGCTAGCTTTTATAGCCCTCCTTAGGTTGTCTTCAAGTTTCAGGTCTAAACGAAGCCTTCACCATAGCCTGCGCTTTGAATAAAAACAAATCC
>DAISKH010000061.1:0-17549 GCA_036821105.1 Limnohabitans sp. | reverse complement strand
TGGCATCAGAAAATATTACCGAACAAGGAGCCATTCCTTTTGTGTGGGTAATGAAATGTTCACAAGGACGCAGTCTCTAAGCCACCCACTCCATCTCTACAAACTCTCTTACTCGATTTCAGGTTAACTTTACGTAATATTGATCTTTAATGCACAAGTTTTGCGTGACTGCTAGCCGCCTTTTCTAGGGCCTGCAAAAAGAGCTCAGACACATCACATCCTGTTTGGTCTGTAATTTCTTGAAAGCATGTCGGACTCGTGACATTGATCTCTGTCAGGTTGTCTCCAATCACATCCAAGCCCACCAGCAATAGACCCTTCTCCCACAAAATAGGGCCTAAATATTTTGCAATCTCCCAGTCGCGTGTACTCAGTGGCCTGGCAACCCCTTTACCTCCAGCGGCCAAATTTCCCCTCACTTCACCGCCTTGAGGAATTCGCGCCAAGGCAAAGGGCACTGCTTGTCCCGCAATGATCAAAATCCGTTTGTCGCCCTCCTCAATGGCGGGAATGAATTTTTGCACCATCACGGTTTGAGTCCCCTCACCGTTCAATGTCTCGATCAAACTGCCCAGGTTCAAGCCATCGGACTTCACGCGGTAAATCCCTTTCCCACCCATTCCATCAAGGGGCTTCAAAATAATGTCTTGGTGTAACTGGTGAAATTCACGAATCTGATGTGCACTCTTGGTCACCAAAGTGGGCGGCGTGAACTGGGGGTAGTCCAAAATGGACAATTTCTCAGGATGATCTCTGAGTGCTTGTGGACTATTAAAGACCTTGGCTCCTTCGCGAACCGCCAATCCCAGGAGGTGGGTGGCATAAAAATACTCAACATCAAATGGTGGGTCTTTTCTCATGACAACCGCACCAAAATCGGTGAGAGGGTGAAGAGCATTTGATTTGACGTGAAACCACGAGGCGCGCGCTTCTTGGGATGACGACTGTGGGCCAGTGCTGTGCAAGGCCTTGTCTTTGCTCGGGGTCAACTCTATGGCCTGAACGTGAGCACTCACTTTTGAGCCTGAGGTCTTTGACAAATCACTGACCTCACACGCAAAGACCTCGTGACCACGCTCTTGAGCTTTCCGCATCATCACAAAAGTGGTGTCTTTTTTGATGTTAAAGCTCTCAAGGGGATCGGCTACAAAGAGAATTTTCATTGGACACATTCATTCAATAACAATTGAAAAACCCCAGAGCGTGCAACTTCAAGAGGAGCCATTTTTTCAGTCGTAGACCTCAGCCTCGGGGTCGGTGGCCTCGAGCTCATAACTTGCAGCCAACATGGCCAAGCGTGCAATCACGCCGTACATATAAAAGCGATTGGGTACACTGGCACCGGCTTTGAGGCCAGGCTGCGGCGTGTGGGAGCTTTGCTCAAACGCCAACGGAACAAACGAAGCGCCAGGGGCATTCAAATTCTCATCCACACCTCGCTCTGCGTGAACTCGGTAAAAGCCCCCCACCACGTAACGGTCCATCATGTAGACGACCGGTTCAGCCACCGCATCGTTGATGCGCTCATTGGTAAGCACGCCCTCTTGGATGATGACCTCTGAGAGCGACTGACCATCTTTGGTCACACTCATTTTGTTTTTGGTCTTGCGGTTCAAGGTCTCGAGATCTTTTACATCCCGCACGGTCATGATACCCATGCCGTAAGTTCCGTTATCAGCCTTCACCACCACAAAGGGTTTCTCGTGAATGCCGTACTCCTTGTATTTGCGCTTGATTTTGAGCAACAAGGAGTCCACTTGCGTCTTCAACTCCTCAATTCCTTCGCCCATCGAAAAACTCACCTCACGCGCCTGACCAAACATGGGATTGATAAGCCAAGGATCAATTCCTAGGAGTTTGCCAAAGCGCTTACTGACCTCTTCATAACTGGCAAAGTGCTGGCTCTTTCGCCTCACACTCCAGCCTGCGTGCAACGGCGGCAAGAGGTACTGCTCATGCAAGTCCTCCAAAATACCAGGCACACCAGCACTCAAGTCGTTGTTGAGCAAAATCGTACACGGATCAAAATCCTTCAGCCCTAAACGGTGGCGACCGCGAATGACGGGCTCCAAGGTGACTTGATCGCCGCCAGGCAAATCAATCACCGTCACCTCTTTGATCTCCGGGTTGATGGAGCCAATCCTCACGTTCAAGCCCGCCATGTAGAAAATGCGCTTGAGTTGCGCCACATTGGAGAGATAAAAAGAGTTGCGGGTATGGTTTTCTGGGATAACGAGCAAATTGCGCGCTTCAGGACAAATTTTCTCAATTGCGGCCATGGCTGCTTGAACCGCCAAAGGAAGCATCTCTGGCGTCAGGTTGTTCCATCCACCTGGATACAAATTGGTATCCACCGGCGCCAATTTAAAGCCCGCATTGCGAATATCCACAGAGGAATAAAAGGGAGGCGTGTGCTCCATCCACTCCATGCGAAACCAGCGCTCTATGGCCGGCATGGAGTCCAAAATTCTTTGTTCTAACTCATTGATGGGGCCCGTAAGCGCGGTGATGAGATGAGGGACCATGGTGTCGTGAACTTATGAAAGGGAAAGACCTCCATTGTAGAGGTTCAAGACAAAATGTGCAGAGTGCTCCATGGCCGGTCAACCTAGCTGCAAAAACCAGTCCCAGATCAGAGCTTTATCTTGAGTGCGCTTTGAGCAATTTGGCACTTTTGACACTTTTGTGACTTGATCACCTCACCCCAATCCCAAGGATTACGGATTTGACGCCTTAGACCCTGATCTCACCTTGGCCAAGCACCACATACTTGAGACTGGTGAGACCATTCACGCCAACGGGCCCTCTGGCGTGGAATTTATCGGTTGAGATCCCAATCTCTGCGCCCAAACCATACTCAAAGCCATCGGCAAAACGTGTGCTGGTGTTGACCATCACGCTGGCAGAGTCCACTTCTCTAAGGAAACGCTGCACATGGCTGTGGTTTTCACTCAAAATCGCATCGGTGTGATGACTGGAGTAGTGGTTAATGTGATCGATGGCCTCATCCAAATTCGCCACGATCTTGACACTCAAAATTGGTGCCAAATACTCCTCAAACCAATCTTGCTCGGTGGCCAACTTCAATAAAGCCAAGGCGTCCTCATGTACTCCCAGAACCGGCAAGGCGCGTTTGAGTGCCTCTAAACTTTCTTCGCAGCAACGCAACTCCACGCCCTTGGCCAGCAACGTTTTAGCCATTTCAGGCAAAAAAACCGATGCCACGCCTTGGTGTACAAGCAAACTCTCGGTGGCATTGCAAGGACTGTATTTTTGCGTTTTGGCGTTGTCCACCACCTTCAACGCCATGGCCACATCACACGACTCATCGACAAAGGTGTGACAGTTGCCATCCAGATGTTTAATCACGGGTACCTTGGCATCTTTACTGATGCGCTCTATAAGACCCTTGCCCCCGCGTGGAATGACCAAATCAATCCACTGTGGGCTAGAGATGAGATCACTCACGGCTTGTCGATCGGTGGTGTCCACACGTTGCACCGCCAAAGCCGGTAGTCCAGCAGCGCTCAACGCCTCTTGGACCACAGCTGTTAACGCCTTGTTGGACTCAAAGGCCTCAGAGCCTCCTCGCAAAATACATGCATTGCCGCTTTTGATCGACAAACTAGCGGCCTCAATGGTGACATTGGGACGGCTCTCAAAAATCATGGCAAAAACTCCAATGGGCACACGCATTTGTCCCACTCGAATGCCACTGGGCTGTTGGGTAAGCCCAATGATCTCGCCGATCACATCAGGAGCTGCTGCCAACTGCTCACACCCAGCAGCACAAGTCTTCAGCGCTTTGTGATCCAATACTAAGCGATCGAACATGGGCCCTGTAAGTCCCTTGTCCTTGGCGTTTTTCAAGTCTCTCTGGTTGGCCTCGATCAAATCGTGCTCTTTGGCCAACAACTGCTGCGCCAAGTGCCGCAAAGCATGGGCCTTTTGTTGAGCGCTGGCACGTGCCATGAGTGCACTGGCCGACCTGGCCGCTAGGCCCAAGGCTTGCAAGTGTTCTTGAAGTGTAGAGGTGTTCATGCCTGCTATTTTGCCAGACTGCACGACTTGGTGAGTAAAAATGCCCACTGGTGCAAGGCCTCCCATGCGTCTTGAGGCCAGCGCGTTGACCTCAAGCCCTTGACCACCCCATCAAGCTGATGGGCAGCCAGCAAATGCCGTTCCAGCGTTGGCAACCCAAGCTTTGTGATCACGCGCTCAATGAGCTTTTCTCTCACACCCCAGACCCGTTGCTCTCTGAGGGCCATGGGCAAGGCTTGCCCTCTCATCACGGAGGCCTTGATACGGCACAACACCCGAACCTCTTCGGCCAAGGTGTAGTGCACGAGCACGGCCGCCTCACCCTCAGCTTGTAGGCCGCTTAGCATCCTCTCGACCCGTTCAAATTGGCCCGAGAGCACGGCTTGCGAGAGCTTGAAGACATCAAATCGCGCCACATTCAAAACGGCCGAACTCACCTGCTCAAAACTTAACTCGCCAGGCGGATAAAGGAGTGCAATTTTTTGCATCTCTTGGTGCGCCGCCAACGTGTTGCCCTCCACCCGATCGGCGAAGAACTGCAGGGTCTGTGCGCCTTGAACCCCAGCTTTGACGTGGTGCCCCTGCAAGGCCAAACGCTGGGCAATCCAAGCGGGTAAGGCACTGGGCTCAATTTTTTGAACTTGGCTCACCACCCCAGCTTTCTCAAGGGCTTGAAACCAGGCACTTTGTCGCTGTGTTTTATCCAGGTTCGGGAGCACCACCACGAGAAGTAGTTCCAGTGCAGCACCACTTGCGACCTCTTCGTTCAGTGTCTGCGCCAATTCAGCAATTTGACCTAGCACAGGGCCACCTTCCTTACCAGGTTTACCACTGGGGATATGGATCTCTACCAACTGTTGCTCTGAAAAGAGTCCTCTAGACTGTGTTTGAGACCATACCTCACTCCAGTCAAAGCGTGCACCCGATACTCGAAACACTGCACGCTGAGCAAATCCTTTTTTATGCGCGCACTCTCGCAACTCATCCAAGAGCTCTTGCTGCAGCAAGGGCTCATCACCTTGGATGACATACAACGCTTGAAGGCCTTTGGCCAAAGAGGAAGTGAGCACGCTGTTTGGGGGTGTCATGGCAGAGTTCTCGGTTGTCCTAAACACTGAGGGGTAGGGGCATCAATGCACCGATTGAATCGCACCCAAGCGGCGAATGAGTTGATAGACCAAATCAGTTTGCATATTTTGGTAGAGAAGTTCCTCCTCCGATTCCTTGGCCAACACGGCCGTTTCATCAAAACTGATGTCTCTTTTTTGAACCATCTCGGCGTCAGAGATTTTCTCAAACCCCTCTTGGTTTCGAACTTGAAAGAGGACCCGGTAACGCAGTTGAAACTCTCGAATAGCACCATTGGAGGTTCGCCCCAAAATCACTTTCTCTCTCATCGCCACATTCAAGTCCAAAATCAACTCAGCAGCTCCCAATTCACGCGGATCAGTGATCACACTCAGCCCAGGGACTTGGCGCAATGTGCGCTGCAACTCAATGCCAAAGGGCGAGTTGGATTGGCCAGCAATGAAGAGGCTTGCGAAAACAAAATGAGGGGGCTTTCGAAGCTCAAAGCCACAAGCCCCAAGGCTCATCGCCGACACACCCACGCCTAGCCTGGCGAGCTGGAGTAAGAGGAGTCGGCGCTTGAACATGGACAGCCCTTTTAGACGACGACGTTGACCAAACGGTTGGGAACCACCACGACCTTCTTGGGGGCCGCGCCTTGTGTGATCTTCAGGGTCGCTTCGTGACTCAAGGCAGCAGCCTCAATCTCTTCTTTCGTGGCCGACACACTCACCACCAGCTGTCCTTTGAGTTTACCGTTGATTTGCAGCACGAGCTCGATCACATCGCGCTCAAGAGCGTCCTCTCGCACTTCGGGCCAGGCCGTGTCAAGTAGGGATCCTGCCGCCGTCTCAAACCCTAAAGAAGCCCACAAGTGCTGTGAGATGTGAGGACAAACGGGTGACAAAACCCGCAGTAGGACTCCAAAACACTCAACAAATACGGCCCCTTGAAGCGGGTTGTCCACCTCGAGCTTGGACTGCTCCAATGCATTGAGCATTTTCATCAAAGCCGAGACAACCGTGTTGTACTGCATGCGCTCATAATCAAAATTGGCTTGCTTGAGCACCAAATAGATCTCCCGGCGAAGGGCTTTGATGTGCTCACTGACACTTGGGGCCTTGAGCGCTGAGGCCAACTCTTGGGGGGCAAAAGCCATTGCGAGAGAGGCCTTCGTGAACACCCCACGGTGCTGATACGCGCATTGCCAAACGCGCTTTAAGAACCTGAAACTGCCCTCCACGGCCTGGTCATTCCACTCGAGAGTGGCCTCCGGGGGGGCGGTGAACATGGTGTAGAGACGGGCCGTGTCAGCGCCGTATTTCTCAATCAGGGCTTGTGGGTCAACGCCATTATTTTTACTCTTACTCATGGTGCCCACGCCGTCGTAATTGACAACATAGCCCACGGGGTGCCCAGCAAACGTTTTGGTCAAGACGGCGTGGGTCACTTGCCCACCCTCATCCAAGACATTTTGCACATCCTCGGGCCAAAAGTACTCCACTCCACCTTGAGGGGTTTTTTGTGAGTAGATGTGGTTAAGCACCATGCCCTGGGTGAGCAACTGGGTGAAAGGCTCATCGACCTTCACCAGCCCCAAATCGCGCATGACTTTGGTCCAAAACCGGGCATACAGCAAGTGCAAAATCGCGTGCTCAATACCGCCAATGTATTGATCCATCGGCATCCAATACTCGGCCCCTTTGGCCACCATTTTCTCGCTCTCATGGGGATCACAATAACGCATGAAGTACCAAGAGGAGTCCACAAAGGTGTCCATCGTGTCCGTCTCACGACGCGCACTCACCCCGCAAATGGGACACACCACACCGTGATGAAAGCCCTCATGGTTCACCAACGGGTTGCCGCTGCCGTCGGGAATGCAGTCCAGCGGTAACACCACCGGCAGATCTTTCTCGGGAACCGGAACGGCCCCATGCTCTGGGCAATGAATGATCGGTATGGGGGTACCCCAGTAACGTTGGCGTGAGATGCCCCAGTCTCTCAAGCGCCAAGTGGTTTTGGCCTCCCCTAGATTCTTGTCCTTCAAGCGCTCGATGACTTTTTGCACACACTCGCTAAAGACCAAACCATCGAGTTCGCCCGAATTCACCGCGACACCGGCTCCCTTCTCGGCGTAGGCGTCGTGCCAACGCGTGGGATCAAAGCTCTCAACCGAGCAAGCTGTCCCAGGCACATTCACCACTTGTTTGATGGGCAAGTTGTATTTGAGTGCAAAAGAAAAGTCCCGCTCGTCATGGGCCGGCACCCCCATCACAGCCCCGTCCCCGTAGCTCATGAGCACGTAGTTGCCCACCCACACGGGGATGCGTTCTCCACTGAGTGGATGCGTCACCCACAGTCCCGTGTCCATGCCTTCTTTGTCTTTCAAGGCCAACTCTGCTTCGGTCGTTCCGCCTTTTTGGCAAGACTCAATGAAGGCAGCCAAAGCGGGGCGACTCTTGGCCGCATGGGCGGCCAAGGGATGCTCGGGCGCGACGGCACAAAAACTCACCCCCATAATGGTATCGGCCCGAGTGGTAAAGACATACATCAAACCATTGCCAATCAACTCTTTTGACTCATCCCTCACCTCATGGGGAAAGGCAAAGCGCACGCCCACGCTTTTGCCGATCCAATTTTCTTGCATGAGTTTGACCCGCTGGGGCCAGCCAGGCATGCGCTCGTCGCTTACAAAGGCCAGCAACTCTTCGGCATACTGAGTGATATTCAAGTAGTAGCCAGGAATTTCCCTCTTCTCTACAACTGCCCCGGTTCTCCAGCCCTTACCGTCAATCACTTGCTCATTGGCCAAGACCGTTTTGTCTACGGGATCCCAATTGACCACTTGAGTCTTTCGGTAGGCCAAGCCCTTGTCCAACATTTTTAAAAATAACCACTGATTCCAACGGTAATAACTGGGGTCACAAGTGGCAATTTCACGACTCCAATCAATGGCCAAACCCATCCCAAGCATTTGCTTTTTCATATAAGCAATGTTGTCATAGGTCCACGCTGCGGGGGACACCTTATTTTTAAGTGCCGCATTCTCAGCGGGCAACCCAAACGCATCCCACCCCATGGGCATCAACACGTTGAAACCCTTCATCCGCAGGTGTCGGCTGAGCATGTCGTTGATGGTGTAATTTCTCACGTGCCCCATGTGCAATTTGCCGCTGGGGTAGGGGAGCATAGAACAGGCGTAATACTTTTGTCGGCTCGGGTCTTGGGTGACTTTGAACGCTTCGGACTCGCGCCAAGAGGCTTGGATAGCGGGCTCAATGTCGCTGGGGTTGTATTTTTCTTGCATGAACACAAAAGTAAAAAGTTAATGGCCTCACACTGCAGGCCAACACAGGGCATGGGCTTACTGAAAAACACAAGCCCTTAAAAAATACCGTGAAAGGGCCTTATTTTAGCGATTTAAGAGGTGTGACGCCTCTCTAAGTGGGACTCACTGATCTTGCAAACCGAGCACATCAAACATATCGTAAAGGCCAGAGGTTTTGCCCGCCAAAAAACGTGCTGCACGCAGACTGCCTTGGGAGTAGGTGCTACGCGAGGAGGATTTGTGGGTGATCTCGATACGTTCACCGTCCCCCGCGAAAAGCACCGTGTGATCCCCCACAATGTCGCCGCCCCGTATTGTTGAAAACCCAATGCTCCTGGCCACACGCTCCCCCGTGTGACCGTGGCGGGCAAACACACCGTGGGTGTTCAAATCGCGCCCACTCGCCCGGGCCACCACCTCCCCCATCTTGAGGGCTGTGCCCGAGGGGGCATCGACCTTGTGGCGATGGTGGGCCTCTATGATCTCCACGTCATAGTCATGATCAAGGGCCTTGGCCGCGAGAGCCAAGAGCTTCAAAGTCACGTTCACCCCGACACTCATATTGGGCGCCATCATGATGGCGATCTCAGCCGAAGCGGCCTTGATGTGCTGCAACTCAACTTCACTAAATCCAGTGGTTCCAATCACCATCTTGACACCCAAGCGACGACACACCTCTAGGTGCTTGAGGGTGCCTTGGGGACGGGTGAAATCGATCAAGGTGTGCGCGTTGGCCAACGCTTGCTCCTCATGGGCACTGACACCAATGCCTGTGTTGACACCCAACAAGTGCCCCGCATCCTTACCCAGTAGGGTGCTGGTGGGCAAGTCCAAGGCCGCTGCGAGCTGCAGGTCCTCACTGGCGCACACGGCTTGAATCAGCATTTGGCCCATGCGGCCACTGGCGCCGGCGACGGCAATGCGTTGGGGTTGGGTCATGGGGTGAAACTCCTTGGGTGATAAGAGATGACAACTGTTGAGGTAACTTAATTGAGGTGAATTAATTCAGATGACTTAATTGAGATGACTTTGGCGCAACTCTTAGGAGAGTGTGGCACTCCTTTTAGAGATCAGCCCTAGGCCCCAACGGCCAAAGCTTTGGTGTCTGGGCTTTGGACTCAAGGATCTGGCTCGAAGGCATTCAAAACGGACCCACTTCAATACGGGCCAACTCCACTCAAATCAATTTGAATTCACACAACTCAGGTAAATCAAGGGAAATCAAGGCGACTCAAGCGGTGGGAATTGTGCGCTCACCGCGTTGCCATTGAATACACCTTGGGAGGGCGTTTGCTCAGGATTTTGGGCGGAGGGCTTGAAAGGCGCCAGCTGCTCAGGACTCGCTTGTAGGGGGGGTATTTTAGCGGTCGAGGGTCGACGGATATCGATGCGAGCCGCGAACTCAGCCTCAGAGGGCAACGGATCAGCGTCATAGCGCGTCATGGCGTCGTTTTCAAAAAAAACAGATAGACGGCGTTGCTGAATGGGTTGACCGTGCCTGCGAATGGTAAAGGCGTAATCCCATCGATCGCCATGAAATAAACTCACAATCAAAGGTGTCCCCAAAACCTCTTTGATTTGGTTCTTGCTCATCCCAGGGCGGATGATCTGGAGCTGTTCTTGGGTCACCACATTGCCCTGAATGAGCTCGATGCGGTAGGGGTTGATCTTGGCGACCAGTTTACTCAAAGGATCATCCACGTAGCTACAAGCGCTCAAGAGCATCACGCCCAAGCAAAGGACCACGGCAACCAGCCCTTTGAAGGGATTCAGGCCAAATTGGCGGGGGTTTGTATGTGGGTCCATGTCAATCCAACGTTGGGATAAAGCTATGATGGAGGCATTGTAGCGAAGACCCGGGGCCGCGCGCAGGCCTTTTTTCAAACCCACCCTCAAAGATATCTCCATGACGCCCATGCTTGACCTTAAAACCACTGGCCTCAAAGCCACCTTGCCTCGCTTAAAGATTTTGGAGCTGTTCCAACGCGGGGATCACCGCCACATGACGGCAGAGGACGTCTACCGCATCGCTTTGAGCGAAAACATTGACATCGGCCTGGCCACGGTTTACCGTGTCCTCACGCAATTTGAACAAGCCGGTCTCTTGAGTCGGTCCCACTTTGAGGGGGGCAAGGCCGTGTATGAGCTCGACCAGGGTCAACACCACGATCATTTGGTGTGCTTGGACTGCGGCCGAGTGGAAGAGTTTTATGAGCCCCAAATCGAACAATTGCAAAAAACCATCGCACAACACAAAGGTTTCGAGTTAGCAGACCATGCCTTAAGTCTTTATGCTCACTGTAAAACTGAGCATTGCCCTCACCGCGTTTAGACTCAAACTATTCCAGTTTAATGGCTTGAGTTGCTTAAGTGGCTTGAGTGGCTTGAGTGGCTTCAGTGGCCTGACAATGTAGTCTGGGTAGACTAGGTTGTCTTGGTTTTGAGAGTATCGTTCAATACGAGCAGGGCATTCAGCACCATCACGATCGTCTTATGACTCAGTAGGCTCAAAATCAGCAAAACAGTCAGCAAAAGCGCACCAGCCCAAAACCCCATCATTCCAACCCAAACCTCTCCAAGCCACGTCTCGCCAGTGAAGACTCTTTCACCGAACTCATCCAGCAACCGCGCAAAAAGCGCCCACGTGAGAGACGCGTAGGCAGCAAATGGAAAACTAAGCGCCCAATGCGACATTCCAAAAGGTGTGCTCAAAATCGCTCGAACATGGGGCTTGATTTGCCACAAACTCACCGCCGCCAAGACCCAGCAGCCCCAGGCCCCCATTGCCCACGCCTGAGTGGGCACTGAGCTGACCCCTGACGCCAGTTGCCAAGACAATAACCCCAGACCCACGACACTTGGGGGCGAGAGCACGATGCACCAAGTCGGGCGCATTGCTGCAGGTAAAGCGCCATGGCGCATTTGACGTATCACCAGTAATCCCCACACCAGCGGCCACAACCCACTGCCCATCCAAAACTGGACTGAACACCAGTCATCAAACCCCAAAGGCAACCCAGCCAACACCACCAAGGCGTTTCCCACCGCTGGGATTAATAGGGCAGGTGTGATGGTGGGCCAAAAGCCTTCTCGGCCGTAAGCCCTCATGACACGGTAAAACACCACCACTGAGAGTAAGCCCTCTAAGCTTGCACCCAAGCACCACAGCACTGCGCTGGCCCCGGGGTAGCCCCATTGAAGCCATACACTGGACAAGAGCACCATGCCCACAGCCAATGCTGCGCTTGCACTCAAGCCCGGGATAGAACTGATCTCCAAAGCGAGTTGTGAAGGCGGGACAGGTGGGCGACCAGGGCCCGCTTGAGGTGCACTTAACGAGAAACGGATCCTCACCACAGTCTGGAGTACAAATGCGCCGCACAACAAGAAAAACACCGCCGTTGCAATGCACGCACTGCATGCGGCCATCCACTCAATCACCGTAGTGGGTGGGGCTAAGCCCCAGGCCAAGAAACTGTGTTTCACTCTCAAGAGTAAGAGCGACAAGCCACTCAAGCCCATGACCAACACACAATGGGCAAGCCGAAAGGGTTCACGCTCAAAAACGGCGCGCAGCATAGCTAGGGGTGAGGTCATTGTTGGGTTATGGCTCCGTGCTCAAGTCATCCTGACTTGAAACGCCTTTGCGTCAACCGCAATGCCACCGTATAGGCCACTAGCGTGTAGCCCACAATGATCAACAAGGGGAGTGCCACGCTTGGTGGCCATTGGCCCAAAAAGAGGGGCCGAAAAATATCAATCACCAAACTGAGCGGCAACCACTGGGCGACAGTTTGCATCCAATGTGGCAATTGATCTCGAGGAAAAAACACCCCACTTAAAAACATCATGGGCGTGAGAAACAGGGTGAAATAGTAGGTGAAAAAATCATATCCCTTGGCCAACGCATTGAAGATCAAGGCAATGGCGCTGAACATGACCGCGGCGAGCAAGAGCACGAGCCAAGCAAGCATGGCATGCGCCGAGCCCAAAAGTCCCATCAATGCCATCACACCAAAAATAGCGCTCACACTGAACACCGCTTTAAAGGCAGCCCACAGCATTTCCGCCATCACGATGTCCTCCAAGAGAATCGGTGCATTCAAAATACCGTCCCAAGTGCGTTGCACAGACATGCGAGAAAAAACTGAGTAAAGGGCCTCAAAACTGGCTGCGTTCATGGCGCTCATGCAAATGTATCCACTGGCCACAAAATTCAAATACGGCACAGGGCCACTGGGCGTTTGAATCTGCCCCACCAACGAGCCCAACCCAAAACCAAAGGCGGCCAACCACATCAGTGGCTCCGCAATGTTGCCGAGTAGGCTTGGGATGGCTAATTTTCTCCAAACCAGAAAATTGCGCATGAATACTGGCCAAAACCGCATCATGAGCCCTCCCGCATTTGGCGCCCTGTGAGCTTGAGGAACAAGTCCTCCAAGTTCGCGGGTCGGTGCAAAATTCTGAGCCGTGGATAAGCCTGCAGTGCATTCAGTAAGGGCGCTGCGTCTTGTGCGTAAAAGAACACCGTCTCGCCACTTTTCTCAACCCGATTGGCCAAAGACTCGAGCGGGAGAAGATCCTTGTCCATCAAGTCAACCCCGTAGGCCTCCACCACATGGGCCTCCAAGTGCTCCGCGATCAAGGCTTTGGGACTCCCTTGCGAGATGATTTGACCTTGGTCCAAGACCACCAAACGATCACACAGCCTCTCGGCCTCGTCCATGAAGTGGGTGGTGAGCAAAATTGACTTGCCTTGTTGCACCAATTGCTGCAAACGCTCCCACATCAAATGACGGGCTTGGGGATCGAGTCCTGTGGTGGGTTCATCCAAAATAAGGAGTTGAGGGTCATTGATCAAGGCACGCGCCAAACTGAGCCGTCGCTTCATGCCGCCCGACAATGCTTGGGGCTTATCGTGGGCTTTGGCGGTGAGCGCTGCAAACTCAAGCAACATTGGGATACGCTTCATCAACAAGCTCTTGGGGACACGGAAATAGCTTCCAAAGACCCGTAAATTTTCTATACACGTGAAGTCCGGATCCAGGGTGTCAAATTGACTCACAACCCCCAAGCGAGCCTTGATCTCAAGTGCACCCTCTGGCATTTGAGCCCCAAAGGCTCGGACATGGCCCTGGTCGGGCGCTAACAGACCCAAGAGCATCTTGAGTGTGGTGGTCTTTCCTGCCCCATTGGGACCAATGACCCCCAAACACTCGCCTGGGTAAATCTCTAGGCTCACTGAGTTGACCACTTGGGTCTTGCCAAAGGATTTCTCCAAATTGAGGCACTCCAGCAAAGGCTTACGAATAGCGTGATGGGGGTCCACGGCGGAATTCATAGAAGCTGATGGAGAGAAAGTAGAGGCACCAGAGGATGAAATGGACGCTGTAGACGCAGTTGAGGAACCCTCCGCTAAAGTCACCCCTGAAGTCACCCCTGAAGATTGGGTGAGCGTCATGGCAACTCCCCCAAGTGCATCGCTTGGCGATGGCGTAGCAAAAAGTCATCGTAGGTGTTGATGCCACGCAGTTGCAAAATGGTATTTCTCACCGCCGCCTCAACCAGCACAGCGATATTGCGACCCGCCACCACTTGGATGACCACTTTTCGCATATCAATGCCCAACACATCTTGGGTCAACGGCTCATGAGGCAGTCGGTCATAGTCTCGCTCCAAGGTCTCACGCCTGACCAAATGCACAATCAACTTCAAGCGCATTTTGCGCCTGACCGCCGTTTCACCAAAGATGGCCCGTATGTCCAATAAGCCAATGCCGCGCACTTCTAGTAAGTTTTGTAAAAGCTCCGGGCAGCGGCCCTCAATTGTGTTTTGATTGATCCGAAACAAATCCACGGCATCATCGGCCACCAAACCGTTTCCGCGCGATATCAGTTCTAGACCCAACTCGCTTTTACCCAGACCGGACTCACCCGTGATCATGACTCCCAAACCCAAAATGTCCATGAACACACCATGCATGGTGGTTCGGTCGGCAAAATGCTTGGACAAATAAGCCCGCAACACATCAATCACATAGGCCGAGGGCTCAGGGGTTAAAAACAATGGGATTTGGGCACTATCGCACAATGCAATCAACTTGCTGGGAGGCACTTGACCGTCCGCAATCACGAGAACCGGGGGCTTTAGAGTCACGATTCGGCCGATGCGCCTCTCGCTATCAGCATCCGAGTCCCGGGTGAGGTAGGCCATCTCGCGCTGACCCAACAATTGCAAGCGGTAGGGGTGGATGTAATTCAAATACCCCACCAAATCGGCACCCGATCTGGCTTGGCGCACCATCACTTCATCAAAGCGACGGTCCGATGCATTGAGGCCTGCCACCCATTTCCATTCCAATTTATCTTTGAAGTCTTCAAACAAGACCACAGCGCTCACGACATTGGGCTTCAAGGCGACCTCACACAAGAATAAAGATAATTGATAAAAACCTCAGAGCTTACCCGCTCGCCTTAGATCCCAACGGACCAGGTGACGTTGTACTCAACTGATTTGAAGATCTACGCCGCCCAGCACTCGCTCATGCAGTTGCTCCGCACTCTCGCTGGCAAACAAGCTCTCACGAGCCTCTTTTTGTTGAAGTAAGCCTGCAATGTTGGCCAAAATCTCCAAATGGCGCTGAGTGGAGGCCTCGGGAACCAGCAAGAAAAACATCAATTTCACGGGCAACTCATCGGGTGCATCAAAGCCAATGGGCTCGTGAAGCAAAAATACCGCCAACAAGGGGTTTTTGAGTCCCTTGATCCTGCCGTGAGGAATAGCAACCGCATGACCTAGGCCGGTGGAGCCCAAGCGCTCTCTGGCAAAGAGACTATCGGCAATGCTCGCCCTGGAGAGCCCGTACAACTCCTCAAAGAGCAGGCCAGCTTCTTCGAAGGCGCGCTTTTTGCTGGTGATCTCCAGGCCTACGCGCACGTGGGACAAAGGTAAGAGTTGGGTGAGACGGGTCATATTCGCGTCACATTATGCATCTTGCGCGAACGAACTTAAAGCTTTTTCAATACCAAAGGGCTTGAACGCGCTTTTTTACCCACACTTTCCCCCGATCACCGGAGGGAGCATCGACTCAGAGGTAAAGAAATGTCAACGCAGGGCCGAAACGCGCAAGTACGCAAGCACGCAAGCGTCCAGTTGTCCTAAGCTCATGCGCTGACAAATAGTGCACAGACTCAACTGTGCCAGAGTAAAAGACCTTTTGACAAACTCAAAGGGGCAGCACCGACATTCCACTGAGCTCTCAAGAACTCAGGACTCTTGAAAGAAACATGTAAAACATGTAGGTGTGGGTCTGCTCTTCCTCTCAAGGGGCAACCAAGCCCTCTTGCAAGGCCTGGTCTTTTTTCAACGGCGTGTGTTGGTGATGCTGTACACGGTCCTTGTGCTTGGCCACTTGGCGATCGAGTTTGTCCACCAACTCATCCACAGCAGCATACAAGTCCTCGTGGGAGCTTTGCGCAAACAAGTCCCCTCCAGGGACGTGGATTTTGCACTCCGCCGTTTGGCGACGCTCTTTTTCTTTGTTGTTCTCAATGCTCAACGTAACTTTCACGTCCACCACTTGGTCAAAATGACGCAAAACACGATCCAATTTTTGGACCACATGGTTGTGAAGGGCCTGTGTGACCTCTAGGTGGTGACCACTGATGGTTAAATTCATAAAAGCCTCCGTATGAACAAGAACTGAAATAAAAACAACAATTCGCAGCCCCACTATGCCCTGAAGCGGCAGAGATTGCAAGGGGGGGACTGAGGGGGCATGAGCTGGGACATGAACCGGACACCTCCACAAGAGACACTCAGACCCTCCTCGCCATGGAAATGTCATCAAGGGAGTGCGATAATGCTTGAATCTTCACTTTGGAGCGTCACGCTTTGGAAACCCCCAGTCCTTGGGGAGTTAATCGCTAGTCAACACAGTTTGGATGCCCCGAGCATCGTGACCCAGTGGTGGCGGCCAATAACTCCCGTGTTATCTCCCCCGTCTGCCCTTTGGGTACCATGCTTTGCAAGGGATTGCCATGCTCAATATTTTTAGTCTGGCCAGTGGCCGTTTGTTTCAAGAGGAAATCGAATCCCTTGAAGAGCTCTCCAAATTTCAACCGATCTGGGTTGACCTGGAGTCCCCAACCCTTGAAGAAAAGCGTTGGATTAAACAGTACTATGGTTTGTCTATTCCAGAAGACGCCATGGACGAAGACATCGAAGAATCCGCTCGTTTTTACGAAGAAGACAATGGTGAACTTCACATTCGAAGCGACTTTTTAATCGCCGATGAAGACTCGCCACGCACCGTACGCGTGGCCTTTATTTTGAATCAGCACAATCAAGACCTCAATAGCAAAGGGGTCCTTTTTTCAATCCACGACGAAGATGTACCGGTCTTTCGCTTACTCAGACTGCGCGCCAGGCGTGCCCCTGGGCTCATTGAGGACGCCAAGGATGTGCTCTTAAAGCTCTTTGACGCCGATGCAGAGTATTCGGCCGATACGCTAGAGAATATATACGACCAACTTGAGATCGCCGGAAAAATGGTCCTCTCCGGTGACGTAACCGACGCCTTGGCCGGCGAGGTTCTTGGAGACATTGCTAGACAAGAGGACTTGAACGGGCGCATTCGTCGCAATGTCATGGACACGCGGCGTGCGGTAAGCTTCATGATGCGCGCTCGTATGCTCAATGCCGATCAGTTTGAGGAAGCTCGGCAAATTTTGCGCGACATCGAGTCGCTTGATAACCACACCGCCTTTTTATTCGACAAGATCAACTTCTTGATGGATGCCACGGTCGGTTTCATTAACATCAATCAAAACAAGATCATTAAAATCTTCTCGGTGGCCTCGGTCGCCTTGTTGCCCCCGACCTTGATTGCCAGCATTTACGGGATGAACTTTCAATTCATGCCTGAGCTCAGCATGACTTGGGGCTACCCGTATGCCATGGCGCTCATGCTCAGTAGCGCCTTGGTGCCGATGTGGTATTTCAGAAAGCGTGGCTGGCTAAAGTAACGCTTTAAACGTCTACTCTTCAATTTGCACGTCAGGGCTTAATGCTTGAGCGCAAAAGGCGTTCAATGACCGCTGCCCCATAC
>DAISKH010000060.1:4055-17570 GCA_036821105.1 Limnohabitans sp. | reverse complement strand
CTATCGGGGTTGATCAAACGCGCAATTAATTTGGCAGTGGTCGATTTACCGCAGCCGGATTCACCAACAATGCCTAGCGTTTTGCCTTTGGAGACTGAAAAACTGACATTATCTACAGCGTGGACAAACTTCTTTTCTTTAGCAAAGAGTTCGCTACGGACTGGGAAGTATTTCTTGAGATCATTGACCACGAGTAGCGGTTGTGCGGGACCACCACGATCTTGCGTATTGAGGATGGGGGTGTTTTCTTGTACCATCATTTTTTGATGTCCATTGCAGATCGCACGCCATCTGCCAGTAGGTTGAAGGCGATCGATGTCAAGAAAATAAAAGCACCAGGTAGAGCTGCAATAAAAGGTTTGCTGTATATGGCAGAGCGTAATGTGTTGAGCATCAATCCCCATTCAGGTTCAGGCGGCTTCACACCCAAACCTAAAAATGATAACCCTGAGGCCAAGATCATACTCACGCTAAGTAGTCCTGTGGCGTAGACAAATACGGGACCAAGTACATTTCCCAGCACATGCACTCGAATGATGGAGAAAGCACTGGCACCACTCATTCGAGCAGCTTCGATGTAATCGAGTTGACGTACCTGTGTGGTGACACTCTCTGCTACTCGTACGATTTGAGGAATAAACACCAATGTCAGTGCAATTAGGCTGTTACTCAAGCCTGGACCGAGAGCACCTGAGATGGCCACAGCCAATAGCACTGAAGGAAATGCGTAAAAAATATCTAAGGTGCGCATGATGACCATATTCACGCGTCCACCCAAATAACCTGCCAATAAACCCAAGGTGGTACCAATGCAAAACGCAGAAAACACAGGTACGATGCCCATTACCAATGACAAGCGACCACCGTACATCAGGCGCGTCAGCATATCTCGCCCCAACTCGTCTGTTCCCAATAAATAGCCTTGACTGCCTATAGGCAACAAGCGTTTGAGCATGCTGGCTTTGAATGGATCAGCGGGGGCTAGCCAAGGTGCAAAGATAGCAGCAATTATTAATATCATTAAAACTCCGGCGCTGATCAAGGCCAGGGGTTCGTGTTTGAGTTGGCGCAAAACAACCTGCCAATATCCCATGCTTTTTGAGGAATGCGTGCCTTCGGTCACTGTGTAGGCCTCCTATACTCGACCCATGCGTGGATCAATCAAAGGTTGCACGATATCGACGAGCAAATTTAAAACCACAAAAATCATACACAACACAAGTAGAGTGCCTTGCAGTAAAGGGATATCACGTTGAAAGATGGCAGTGTTCAACAAAAAGCCAGTACCAGGCCAAGCAAAAACCGTTTCTACCAAGATGGAGCCTCCCATCAAATAACCGATTTGTAAACCCGTCACAGCTAAAACTGTGGGTGCTGTATTTTTAGCAATATGCATGAACAAAGTCTTATTGCTCAAACCTCTGGCACGCAACGCAATCACAAACTCTTGTTCCAGCATCTCTGCTACCAAAGCCCGCACGGTGCGCGTAATGATGCCCATGGGAATTACACACAAGGTCACAGCAGGTAGCACCAAAAAGCGAATATGCTCTATGTCCCAAGCCCATTCACTCGAACCTCCAGGACCCGCCCCCATAGCTGGCAGCCAGCCTAAGGTGATGGAAAATACAATCGTCAACACCAAACCGAGCCAGTAGTGTGGAATGCTTACGCCAATAACAGACAGGGTGGTTGCAATCTTGTCTATCCAAGTTCCGCGTTGGTAACCCGCCAAAGAGCCCAAGACGCAACCCACGCAAACACCAATAATCGATGCAATAGTGGCCAGCATGAAGGTATTGCTCACAGCACCCATCACTTCGGTGAGTACTGCGCGACCTGATGCAATTGAGGTGCCTAAATCGCCATGCAAAGCACGCCAGACCCATAAAGCGTATTGGACAGGCACTGGTTTGTCCAAACCGTAAGCAATTTTAAGAGCCTCGATGACCTCAACAGGTGCGTCTGCTGGGGCTATAGCATTTAACGGATCTCCCGGCGCCAGATAGACCAGCATGAAGGAGATGACGGTAACGCTTAAGGCAATAGGCAACGCATAGAGTAGGCGCTTGAGAACATAGACCAACATTATTTCATTCGAATCGTCGTAAGGTCTTGAAACCAGTGTTGTGCTTGCACAAACTCTTGCACTTTAGGTGACAGTGAATGCGGATTGACATCATGCACGACCCAGAGCATCAAAGCATCGTCCACCATGGTTTGGTGCACCTCAGCAAGCAAGGCGTCTTGCACTTTAGTGTCAAAGTTGCTGCGCAATGTATCGAGCGTTGTGTCCATTTTGGGATTGTTGTAGCCACCCCAATTTACGCCATTGGGTGCTGTATAGTGGCTGTCAACAAAGCGAGTGAGTGCGTAAAACGGATCAGCTGTGACGTAGCCTAAATTGATACCCGTTATACCTTTACCGCTATTCATATCGGCTTTTGCACCGCTGCGCCAGTGAAGGTAGAGATTTTCAAGTTCAACCACTTCAAACTCAAGTTGTATTCCTATTTCTGCCAAACTTTGTTGGATGAACTCATTCATGGGTAAAGACAACATTTGTCCAGTGCCGCCTTGAGCAATGATGATTTTTGCTTTAACCGGATTGCTAGGGCTGTAACCTGCTTGCGCCATCAATGCTTTGGCAGCAGGTAAGTCGTAACCAATCTTGAATGTTGGTTTACCAAACCATGGGCTGGTGCTATCGAGCTGCCCTTTGGCCGGTGTGGCCAAGCCATTCAGAAGTTTCACGATGGCGTTGCGGTCTATGGCTAAATTGGCAGCTTTACGGACTCGGATGTCGGCCCAAGGTGAACCTGGGTAGGTAGAGAAGTGATAAGGCCACACATGAGGCGTGACGTTAGTCACTAGTTTGAAGCCAGAGCTCTTGAGTTGTGGTAACACATCAGGTGGTGGTGATTCAATGATGTCAACTTGTCCATTGAGCAACGCATTGGCGCGCGTCATAGCATCAGGAATAGGTACTAAGACAATGCGATCAGTTTTAGCGATTCGTGTTTTGTCCCAATAGGTGGCATTCTTTATCAAATCAGCGCGCTCACGTGGAACCAGTTTGTCTAATTTGAAAGGACCAGTTCCGGAAGGCTGCGTGGCAACTTTACTCCAGTCTTTGCCTAACCTTTCCCACTGTGCGGGACTACCTATTAAAAACCATGGTAGCTGATAAGGGAAAAGCGCATCCACGCTCTTGGTTGTAATTTCGACTGTGTAGTCATCGACCACGCGATAATTGGCGATAGAAGGAATTCGTGGACGTACTTGAGCGCTTTGTTTGGCGTCAAACTGAGGAGATTTATCATCCAAAACCTTGTCTAAATTCCAAACAATTGCAGATGCTTTGAGGTCAGAACCATCATGGAACTTCACGCCTTTTCGAATCGTGAACAACCATTTCTTATTGTCTTTTGGATCTACCTTCCACGCAGTGGCAAGGCCAGGAACCAATTTGCCTGGACGTGTTCCGATGTTAGCTTCCCATGCAATTAAAGGGTCATAAATTGTGTGTCCAGTGAATTGGTAAGCCCCCGCACCGCGATCAGGTTGGCCCGTCGTGAGTGGTATGTCAGCCATCGAAATGCCATAGCGAGCGACTGTTTCAGCTTTTAAGCCGGTTTGTAAGCACAGGCTCAAAGGTAGGGTAACTAGCCAAGACGGCATTTTTTTTAGAATAGATGACATAGCGACTCCAAATTGAATTGATATGTCTGTTGCACACTTCGTGCCATACCTTGGCTTTGTTTTAGATTGATGCACTCATTTCAATTCGTCCCATTAAGCATTCAAAATCTACTCAAAAGATAACGATTTATGCCGTTTTGGTGCATGTTTTTGCACCAAAAAAAACAAGTTCTGATAAATGCACGATTTAGGGGAATAACCAAGAAAAGAGCTTAACGAGGAAAAAGCTATGATGAGAGCGCACGGTACGGCCCGGTCAAAACGCTTAAGAATTGTGCTCAATTCCTTACGAACTGCGCCATCTCTTGCAGCATTTGCTCCGCCAATGAGCCCTCCCCATCGGTGTCACGAAATGACTGGCAACCGGAAGGGTCAACTCACGATGGATCTAGACCATCCGTACAGACTAATTTTCCAGTCAACCCATGAGCCGCTTCCAATTCGAAGTGAAGGGGGCTTGGATTGGAGGTCAGTCACTGCTATAAAAATTCTTGAAATCGAGGACACACATGGATAACCGACTTGTTAATGAGTACATGCCTGATTACGCTGTTTCGCCAGGCGAGGTCCTTGAGTTTGAGCTGAATATATGTGGCATGAATCAACAAGAGCTAGCTAAGCGCACTGGTCTTACACCAAAGCACATTGGTGCCATTGTCAATTCGAAATCTTCAATAACACCAGAGACAGCCATCAAGCTCGAGCGGGCGATCGGAATGCCTGTGCAATATTGGATGAACTTAGAGACGCAATACCGAGAATTTTTAGCACGCGCAGCCGAAGAAAAAAATTAATGTCTGATCTTGATTGGTTAAAGCTAATTCCAATAGCAGAAATGGCTAAAAAAGGTGGATTCAAAAATCCAAAGATTCAAAAGCGCAATTAGTTAAGGTCTTAGAGTTTTTTGGTATCGCCAGTGTTGATCAATGGGGTGACGTGTGGCCCAACTTGGCAGTTGCTTACCGCCAGCATAGGTATGATGAAATTTCACCAGAAACACTCTCAGTCTGGCTACGTCAAGGGGAGGTTGAAGCCAGCTCAATTCCGTGCGAACCGTTTGACCGGTCTAGGTTTCGACATGCATTGGATGAAATTAGAAAATTAACGACAGCCCATCCAGATGTATTTGTTCCAGTTATGCAAGGTTTGTGTGCCAAAGCTGGCGTAGCTGTCATCTTTGTTCCATCTTTAGCCAAAACTGCTGTTAGCGGTGCTACACGTTGGATCGCTCCAAATAAGGCTTTAATCCAACTAAGTCTCATGTATATGACGGATGATCATCTTTGGTTTACTTTTTTCCATGAGGCTGGACATATATTGCTTCATGGAAAGAAGGAGTTTTTTCTGGAAGGGCTAAATGGCCTCAATCCAGAAAAAGAGAATGAAGCTAATGAGTTTTCTGAAAATGAATTGATTCCCAGAAAGACATTGCTCACATTTGCATAAAAAGCATCGGTTGACCAAAGAGAACATCAAGAAATTCGCGGTAGAAATAGAAATTTCTCCTGGGATCGTCGTAGGTCAATTGCAACACAAGAAACTGTTGCCAAGCTCGCACTGCAATGATCTTAAGATGCGATTCAGATGGGCGTCGGAGATTTGATGGACGTGCCTTTTGAAGAGGATAACTATCATCCCATAGCATACTTGCTAGCGATTAGCTTTAGGTTCGTTATCTATCTCGCCACTTCTTTGCAGAATCATGGAGAAGCCTTCGTATCTCAAGAGTTGCAAGCCAACTTCGATGGTGATGACTACAACCTCCTGAATCACGTCACGCTGAAACTCATGGACGGCACCACGCATATCGATCACATCGTGGCATCATGTTCAGTGCTTTCGTAAACAAGACAAAGGATCACTAGAGTTGGATCTGTGCAAATGCCAATCGCTCAACTTGCACAAAGGTTCTTTAATAGTGCAAGTTCAAGTTTCAGAATCCAATTTTCCAGAAGATACGTCACAAGAGTGTTGTTGAAGTTCTTCTAGAACTCATGCCACATTAGGCAATCAAGTCGGCGGTTGTGTTTACTGGCCGTGCTGAGTTCAAGACTTAAATGCCGTCAGGTGAGGTCTTGCTTTCATAGTTTACGAACTGACCTATGGCGGCTTGAGTTACATAAAAAGCTCTAATTTTTGAACGCTTTCAGGATTGGGCGTCGATTTGGCTACCTTTGATGGCGATATTGGTTTTACTGACGTTGGCCAAATCTGCTGCCTTGATGTCAAAACTTCTCACCACCTCGCCTGTACTACTGTTGGTCATCTTGACCTGGATAGATTTGCCGTCTTTTGAAACCGAGTAACCAACGTTCATTTCCGCAGGAGGCGTGAGGTCAATGGGTTTGAGTTCTTGGACCAAAGGAGCGTGCTCCTTGCCGGTGACCGAAGGGGCGGCGCTACTGCCTGAGCCAGTAGTCTCAGGAACGCCTGCGCCACTGAGAGGTTTCAACTCGCCCGCATGGTAAGTTTGGAAAGGCAAGGGGGTCACCCCAGTTGTGCTTTTGGGGGAGCCAGATGTGCTCGCCAAAGGCGAGCTCAATCCCGCACCCACCTTGACCAAGGGGTCGAGAATGGGGGTGGTGCTGATTGCTTGAACGCCTGTGTTGGACACGATCTTCTCCTAGTGAATATGACTTGGCTACAAAGGCCTAGTCTGCAATGATTTTTTGCATTTTTTCATTTGTCTCTTCGATCAAAGTTTGATCCTTTGGGGTTGGGTTCTAACGCTTGAAACCAGTGGGTCTCGTGGTGAAAGATTCGTCAGTATGCCATCCAACTGAAGCTAATTGCTAGAGTAGTCACTGTTTTTACATCCATTACCGAAAATTTATGTTCATTACATTGGTTCATTCGATAGCGTTGCTCTGAGAGTAATTGGGGTAATAGGATTAACAGTTGGATCTTATTTTTAGAGATCTCTGTATCTCAACAAAGGAGTACTTTAGGTCTTTCTTCACCCGTCGTTGTCCTTAAAAACTGTAAAGCTTTCGAACTAGTCTAAAGGCTAGAAATAGTTGAGTAGAATGGGCACCTTTGTCACAATTATTAAATAGTTAGGATTGCAGGAACTTCATGGATTACACCAACATGTCCGCTTACTACGATGTCATCATGACGTCGGGCTATTATGACTATCAAGGCATTGTCGATGGGCTCATGGCCCACCAACCCGTCAATTCTCTTTTAGAAATCGGTTGTGGCACGGGTTTGATTTTGGAGGAATTTGCTAAACGCCAACCCAATGTGCCGATCACTGGGGTGGACTTGACTCAAGCTATGCTTGATATTGCCAAGCCCCGTTTGCAGGCTTATCCTCAGATCAAACTTTCCCAAGAAAACGTAGTAACGTTCGATTTGAAGCAACAATTCGATTTGACCTTCTCCTACGGCGGTGTCTGGTACTTTGTGATTGATGGTGACAAAGAGCCTTTTTTGGTGAGTCACATCCCAGGAGATGAGCACAACCAGCAAGGATTGGAGAAACTCTCCATGCATGTGAAGTCTGGGGGCTTGTTGCTCCTAGGCATTCAAGGCCCGCACCATGATTATGAGAGAACCATCTCCAACGGCATGGTTTACTCGCAAAAGATCCATCCCGCTCCCAACGGTTTCATCAAGGACTATTTCTTAAACGATGGCGCTAAAACCGTGATGGCTCAAACGGTGCATTACCGAACCTATGATTTTGCACAAAGCCAACAAATGCTCAGTTCCTATGGGTTTGAGTATCAGCCCCATGCAAGCAGCAATAATAAGTTTTTGACCTTCAAAAAGCGTTGATTGAGGTCTTAAAGGGTGGCTAGTGCCCCCAAGGGTCAAATTCGTTGTTGACCCAGTGGTCACCATATGACTTTTAAACCCATCAAAAATTATTGCTTTTCTGAGCTATTTTCTAGGGCAATTTGACAATGGTGGGGCATTTTCAGTCAAAATCCATCTCGCACAAGAGCCCTTGGGCTCTCTTAGTTCAATCCAAGCATTGTCTTCCTCTCACCCTAAGTGGTGGGGAGTGTGAACGCAAACGTCCTCTTCTCAATTTACAACCGGCTGAGCGCCAATTTCCCAAATGAATCCAACTGCCTCCAAGCCTCAAATTTTATTCATCGGCGTGGGCAACATGGGCAACCCCATGGCTGCCAATCTCATCAAAGCGGGCTACACCGTGTGGGTGCACGATTTGGACGCCCATAAGGCACAAAACCTCCTGACGCTGGGTGCTCAATGGGCTGAGCGTATAGATCAAGTTGCGCCCATGGTGGATGTGGCGTTTTGCTCTTTGCCAGGGCCACCCCAGGTGAAAGCGGTGATGCTTGGTGCGACGGCCCTGGTCTCTCACATGAAGCCCGGTACTTGCATCATTGACACCTCGACAAGCTCTCCCGCCTTGGTCAAAGAGGTCTTTGATGCCGCCCTCAAGCGCGGGGTGCATTTTTTAGAAGCCCCTGTTACCAATGCGGTGGATTTTGCGGCTCTTGGGCGCTTGTCTATTTTTGTAGGCGGTCAACAAGAGAGCTTTGAAAAGCACAAGCCACTCTTTGACGTGATTGGTGAGAAGATCTTTTTTGTGGGACAACCGGGCAATGGCGCCACTGTGAAGCTATTGACCAATTTGCTCTGGTTTGTGAGTGCCGCAACGATTGGCGAAGCATTGATGTTGGGCGCCAAAGCGGGCGTGCCTCTTCACACCGTTTGGGAAGCGATCAAATCCTCAGCGGGTAACTCCTGGGTTGCCGAGCACGATGTGCCTTCTATTTTCGCCGGCCACTACGACCCAAGCTTCTCGTTGGCGTTGTGTGTGAAAGATCTCACCCTCATCAACGAGATTGCCCAAACCCAAGGCTACGCTTTGAAGATGGGGGCCTTGGCCAAGACACTTTTTCAAGAAGCCGCAGATCGCTTTGGTGACTCGGCCGCTGAGCTCCATGTGGTCAAACTCCTTGAGGAGCGGGTAGGGCTTTTGCTGCGTCCTCCATTGGGTGAGGCACTAGCCTCGACTCCAGTGAAGTCTGAAGACACAACCGTATCCGCGACCCAAGCTCTTTTAAGCCGTGGAGACACCTCCACACCGAATGTTCAGCAAAGTGCTTTCATGCGTGAAGGCCATCAACACATGCCCCAAGGCGTTGCTGAAAACTACCGCTACTGGGGAGACGATAAGACCGTCTTCGTCAAAAGCGCAAAGGGCTGTGTGCTCACCGATGTGGACAACAAACAGTATGTCGATTTTCGACTAGGCTACGGTCCTATCATCTTGGGTTACCGTGATACCCGAGTGGACCAAGCGGTGGTGGAGCAAATCACTGAGAGGGGCACTTTGTCCGGTTTTGCCACCCCCTTGGATGCCCAGGTGGTCCAGCAAGTCAAGGCCCTTTGCCCGCAAATTGACAAGATGCGTTTTGCCAACTCGGGCACCGAGGCTGTCATGGGGGCGGTGAGAACCGCTCGGGGCTTCACCAAGCGAGACCGCTTGGCCATTGTAGAGGGCGGCTTTCACGGTCTTTATGATGAGATGATGTGGAAGTCCGATATTGAGAGTTGGACCCCAGGCTCAGGCGTTGAGCCGCGAGTGATTCCCTTTGGTGCTGGAATTCCTTCACGCGCACGTGAAAATGTGGACATCATTGGACTCAATGACACTGAGGCACTTGAGCGTCTCTTTTCCACTCGCAAAGACAGTCTGGCGTGCGTGGTGCTTGAACCTATTATCGGTAACGCGGGCAGCATTGCAGCCACGCCTGAATGGTTGGCCAGACTCAGAGCACTTTGTGACCAAAACGGCACTCTACTCATCATCGATGAGGTCAAATCTGGTTTCAGGGTCGCCAAAGGGGGCGCGCAAGAGCTCTACGGTATTCATGCGGACTTGACCACTTTCGCCAAAGCCATGGGCAATGGATACCCTGTGGCTGCTTTTGGTGGACGAGCCGAGGTCATGGACGTGGTGGGCTCACAGCCTGGTGCCGTGGTGCATGGGGGCACCTACACCGCTAATTTGGTGGCCTTGAGTGCTGCACATGCGACTCTTGACATCTTGACGCATACTCCGGCCTTGGCCCGCGCGGCCAAAGCGGGTGCAGATATCCAAGCGGTCTTGGCTCGGGTCTTTGGCCAGGCCGGTATCGAACACCAATTCGCTGGACCTGATACCATGTTTGGGGTTCATTTCACCCCGACGGTTCCCACCACTTACCGGGACTGGAGAAAGACCAATAGCGAGTTGTATCGCCACTTTGCCTGGGGACTCATTGCACGCGGAGTGATGCTTGAGCCTGATTCAAGGGAGCCATGGTTCTTGTGTGAAGCCCATCAGAACGTGGACCTGGCTTGGCTGGAGGATGTGGCCCATTCAGCGATGAAGGAGGCGCTCAACCAAACCGCCAAGGCCTAAATCTCCCTGACTCAGATTGAATCTCGCGGGAGAGTAGCGCCTACACCCTCTGCGCTGAAGGCGTTCAGTGACCAAGGAGGCGTGACTTGAGGTGACCCAAGCCATAAAACGCTTGGCCTAGCCACTCTCTGAAGGCGAGTTGGCTGTGGGCGAGAGACTCGGCATCGGGCATCCAGTCCAAGAGCGTTGCCTCTCTCAGTTTGACTTTGAAGTCCACAGGATAGCTATCGACCACAAATCCCTCGTGTTCAAACAAAGCTCGAGCACGGGGCATATGAAATGCCGAGGTGACAAGTGTGACTCGAAGTTGCCTCTGTGGGGAGGTGCTTTTTTGGTGCTCCAAGATCAAGGCCTTCACCGCACGGGATTCCTCCTCAGTAGTTGACACCTCTTTGGTGACCCAGATGAGTTCAGGAGCCACGCCTAAGGCCACCGCCTTTTGTTTCAGATATTGGCCCTCTAGTGGCGTCTGGGGCCACCACGGAATGGCGCCTCCTGTAAAAATCAAATGCGCGGGGTGCTGGCCTTGAGCTGAGTTTAGGGCTTGAAAAAGCTCCACTCCCGCAAAGAGTCGGTCTGGGTCTGACCACTCGGTCACAGCACCTCCTTGGCCTTGAACCGAGTGGATCATGCCACTCAAGATCACCACATAGTCGCTCCCCGCCATTTCTTGGGGGTTCACTCGCACAGCCCCTTCCTCAAGCGTTCTCAAAAGAAAGTCTGAGCATCTAGGCGTGGACAACGTCCATAAAAGGACGAGAGCGGTGAGCACAGGCCAGCGCTTTTTTTGAATCAATCCCCAAATCAGGAAATATCCCACCACGCAGACGGGCAAAAAAAGCTGGGGAAGGATCTTATGCAAATAAAGCATTACTGGATTTTATGTTGGAACTCAGTGTGTAACGTAAGTAATTTGAAGAAAGTAAGTAAGGTAATGAAAGTAATGTAATAAAAGTAATGTAATAAAAGTAATGTAATAAAAGTAATGTAACGAAAGTTAGGTAACGCAAGTAAGTTGGAGTAATAAAGTTACGTAAGGTAAGCAAGGTAAGTAAGTAAAGTGGTGTAATTAACGTAAGTAAGTTAGGTAAGTAAAGTAAGTAAGAAACGATCATAATCTCAACTCATCATAAAGAGTTGAATGAAACCAAATTGTTCGTGATGCCACTCACGGGAAAAAGCAAATACTCAACGCCATGCCTGCCTTTGATACACAAGAACTCAAACAAGCACTTGAAGATATTCAAGTGGCTGTCCAGGCGCAACCTGATCATCCCGAATTGATCAATTTGCGCGGCACGGTGTATTTGCAACTCCAAGAGTACGAACTTGCGTTGAATGATTTTGAGTGTGCAACGAGACTAGCGCCCGAATACGCTATCGCTTTCTTTAACTGGGCAACGACCTTGCATGGCTTGGGTCACTCGGAGTCGGCCCTTGTTTATTTTGATCACGCCCTGCGCATTAAGCCTGGGTTCATGCAAGCTTGGAGCAACAAAGGAAACGCACTGCATGCCTTGAGCCGTCTGGATGAGGCATTGTTTTGCTATGACCAGGCCTTGTCATGTGAGCCCAATTCAGCCGATGTAAGGTGGAATAAATCTCACACCTTGTTACTACAAGGCCGATTTGAACAAGGCTGGCCGCTTTATGAATACCGCTTACACACTCAAGGTTTTGTTCCTCGTTCATTCAATAGTGCTCGCTGGTTAGGGGACAAGCCTTTGAAGGGGGCCAGCATTTTTGTTCATGTCGAACAAGGTTTAGGCGACACTCTCCAGTTTTTACGTTACCTTGAACCATTGGTCGAGACCGGTGCAAGGATCACACTTGAGGTTCCAGCCTCCTTGCTTCCTTTGGCCAAGAACATTCAAGGTGTGGCTCAGGTCATCGCATTGGGAGAGCCTCCTGCAGAGACAGATTTTCATTGCCCGCTGATATCATTGCCACTGGCTTTGAAGCGCTATTGCCCGTTCGTGCCTCAACACCTAGACCTTTCCCTCCAGGCCAGTGCCACGACCCTCGCTCAATGGCAAAGCCGATTGGGCGCTCGAACAAAACCCCGCGTGGGTCTTGTGGTGCAAGGCAATGTGCATAACAAAAAGAACCATCTTCGAAGCATAGCGCTGACCCAATGGGTAGCCCATTTACCCAGCGACTTGGACTTTGTGTTGTTGCACGACCAATTGCCGAGCGAGCAACTGGCACTGATTTCTAAACAAACAAATTGGCGCTTTATGGGGGCTGACATCAAGAGCTTTGAAGATACGGCCGCTTTGTGCCAACTCATGGATGTGGTGATCAGCGTGGACACGAGCGTTGCGCATTTGAGCGCGAGCTTGAGGCGGCCCACTTGGTTGGTGCTCCCATTTGCGCCCGATTGGCGCTGGCAGCTTGGACGCACTGACAGTCCTTGGTATCCGAGTATGCGGTTATTCAGACAGTCTCAGCCAGGTGAGTGGGCGGATGTTCTACAAAGTCTGAGTCATGCACTGGAAGATTTTTTGCAAGCTCTTAGAATTTAATTTTTTCTGGCGCCTCTATCATTTAAGTAACGAAACAAAGAAAGTAAGTAAGTAGGTAGTTAAGTAAGTAAGTAAGTAAAAAAGTAAGAGCGTAAGTAATTTTGTAACAACGTAATATTGTCAATTCCAGGCACGAGGATTTGCGAATTTTTTAAATTGAACTTGAATTAAAAGTAAGTCATCAAGTGCTGAGCTTGAATCTCAGCCTGTGGGTGCGCCACGATGGCTCTCACGACCGCTATAGAGCCCACGCCACACGCTTGTACCGACTTGAACTGGCTCTCATCGATGCCACCGATGGCCACTAAAGAAAATTGATTCATGAGAGCGGCGTATGCTTTTAAGCGTCCAAGCCCTTGAGGTTTGGTTTTCATCTGCTTTAAGGTGGTGGGAAACACGGCTCCCAAGGCCAGATAGCCTGGGGCATGTTTTGCTGCATTGAGCATCTCAATATATCCATGGGTGCTCAGTCCAAGGACACAGCTACTTTGGCGGATTTTCTCCATGGGCGCCACCTCAAAGTCCTCTTGCCCCAAGTGAAGACCATAAGCACCGTGTTCCATAGCGCTCTCCCAATGGTCGTTGATGAAGAGTCTAGTCTTGGAGGACTCTGTCGCGCGGACTGCGGCTCGCACCTCACGCTCAATGGCCTGGTGGTCATCGGACTTGAACCTTAACTGCACGGTGGGCACACCCACGTCCACCATTCGTTGAACCCACTGCGCATCGGGCAGCACCGGGTACAAACCCAAGGCCGGTAAGCTATGGGTGGGCTGAGGCCGTGGTAGGGTGGTGAAATCCTCCCAAAGATCTGGCCAAGAAGCAGTATCAAGCCGACCTCGCCTCGAAGAGGATCTTATCCACGCCTCAGCAATGAGTGTCGCTTCATCGACTTCA
>DAISKH010000060.1:0-4045 GCA_036821105.1 Limnohabitans sp. | reverse complement strand
CTCTCCATCAACTGGCCCCAAAAAGACTCGGGCTCTTCGTGGGCGAGGTGTAGCAACTCGCTGGCCGATCGATGCTGGGGCGAGAGGCTCGCGTAACGGTGCTCAAAATCGTCTTGCCAGTTAAGAAGTAGGGCTTGCTCGTCCTTGGGTAAATGGAGCATCAAATCGCCAACCCTATCTTCTTTTGAAGAGGTGGAGCCGTCTGCTGGACTCACCGAGGAGTCTGTCCATCCACTCAAACTCCACCCAAAAGGCAACAGATCTTGGTGCAGATGGGCCAAGACCCTGGCGTGGGCAAGCGACTGAGGGCTTGGGCGTGGGGACTTGGCGGAGGCGTTGGAGTGGGGCATAGAGAACGCGTGAGAAGTTTTAAAAGGGGACGTGAAGTATGCGGGTGAATTAAAGAAAACTCTGAGGCTAATGCATCAAGGAGCAGTGTCCCTTTAGGGTGACTGGTGCCAAAACGGTGTCCCAAGGACTGGTGTACTGGCTTGGGCCGCGGTTTGAGGCGTCATGGCGCCCCCTAAGTGGGCATAGCGTCCAGCCTTCACCGCCCAGCCAAACGCTTGTGCCATCTCCAGGGGGTCCACGGCGAGTGCTACCGCAGTGTTCAGCAGCACCGCATCAAAGCCCCATTCCATCACCTGGCAAGCATGGGACGGCAGACCAAGCCCCGCATCCACAATCAAGGGCACGCTGAGCCTGTCTCTGAGAACTTTGAGGGCATGTGGGTTGATGGGGCCCAGACCCGTACCAATCGGTGCAGCCCATGGCATCACGGCTTGGCAGCCCACATCGATCAACTTTTGACACAGTACCAAATCCTCGGTGCAGTAGGGGAGTACTTTAAAGCCCAGCTTGATGAGCTCAGCAGCAGCCATAGGAAGATTCACCGTATCGGGCTGGAGCGTGTAGTCGTCTCCGATCAGTTCAAGCTTGATCCAATCGGTCTCAAACACCTCTCGGGCCATTTGTGCTGTCGTGATCACCTCTTGCACGCGGTGGCAGCCTGCGGTGTTGGGTAAGAGAGGTGTTTTGAGATCCTTAAGAAGCTCCCAAAACACATTGCCCCCAAGCTCTTGTGCGTTGGCTTGGGGCATCTGACGGCGAAGGGACACGGTGAGAAACGCGGGCTTTGTTGCCTGCACACACTCCATGAGTACGGCCGGTGACGGATAGCGAGAGGTCCCCAGCATTAAGCGAGAGGAAAACGTCTCCCCGTAAAGCACCAAGGGGTCGGATTGACTCAAGCTCAGGTCTGTGGTGAGTGGGGGAGTGGTCGGGGCGTTCATATCAAAGTGTGCTGCAAGAGGCGGGGGGTATTAGATGGAATGCTAAAAATTGGGTTGTGGTTTTAGCCACCGGTGATGGGGGCAATGAGCTCAATTTGATCGTGTTCATGAAGAGGGGTATGGGCATAGTCAGTTTTGGCGACAAATTGCAAGTTCACCGCTGCTGCAAAGGGCGGTGAGATCCCAAAACGTTCAATGGCCAGGCTCAGCGTGGCGTTGGGGGGGAGTTCAAAGGGGAGTTGATTGATCAAGACTTGCATTGGGGTTGCACAACGATTGCGTAGGGATTGCGTAGGGATTACGTAAAAATTGCTTAAGAATTTCAAACGGAAAGATTAGGAATTCACGCGAATTTGAAGGCCCACTTGTTGGGCCAAGCCAGTGTGTTGGGACTCGATCCATTCTAGAGCGCAATCGACCATCAAGGGTGTGATCATAAAGCCATGACGATAAAGCCCGTTGATTCGCATGAAGTTCGGTTGGGGAATTTCGATGGAGGGCAAGTTGTCGGGCAAGGTGGGCCTGAGTTGGGTATTCATCTCGAGCACTCGAGCTTCAGCAAACCCTGGGTGCACGCTGTAAGAGGCCGAGAGGAGCTCTAGGGTTGAGCGCACACTGCTTGGAGACAGGTCTTCACTCTCGATTTCGGTGGCTCCGATCACAAAGATACCTTTCTCTTTAGGGGCAATGTAGATCGGGTAGCGCGGATGAATAAGGCGCGTTGGTCGACTCAGCGTTACTTCAGGCGCATGAACCCTCACCACCTCACCTCGAACCCCTCTTAGCCGAGTCCATTCCTTTTTGGCGCCCATGCCTCTGCAGTCAATCACCCAGGTGTTGGCCTTGGCGTGAAAGTGCGCTGGCTTTAAGTTCCCAAGAGCCGCTTTTGCAATCAACTCTTGAGGGTCTTGGGGGCTAGACCAATATGTTTGTAGGATGCCTTGGGACTGGAGACTACTGAGAGCCTCCTCCATGGCTTTTAGAAGTTCTCGGTTGTCAAGTTGACCCTCTTGGGGTAGATAAAGGCCTCTTTCAAAACGCTTGGAGAGACTGGGCTCAAGCTCAGAGATTTCTGCTCCTGTGAGGCGCTTTGGCGCAGGCAAGCTTGGAAGCATGGCCTGATTTTTCTCTAAAAGACTGGCAAAGCGTTGAGCCTCACCCGCATCGGCCGGGTGCCACACAATCAGGGTGCCTTGTCTTTGAAAAAAGACCGGTTGGCGAAGAAACTCAAGGATCTGGGGCCAGCGCTCCAAGCTGTACTGCCCCATGCGCACCACATTGAGCTCGGTGATGGCCGACTCGGCCAAGGGGGCCAACATGGCCGCAGCCACTGGTGCGGCAGCGTTGGGAATATCTGACCCAGTGGCCTCGTATAAGCTCACCCGGTGCCCTTGATGGGCCAGAGCCAAACTTAAAGTTCGACCCAGTAGTCCGGCACCGATCACCAAACAATTGCTTTTATTCATGGTGATTCATTTTGCGGAGTTGAGGCGAGTTTGGGATTGGGGGTAGCGGGTTTAGGGGCGGGACAATGGATCAGCAAAGCTTTTTAAGGGGTCCAGGAAATGATGTAATGCACACAACTCGATTGGACCACCCCCTGTTCGGTTGTGCACAAAACCCATTGGAAAAGGCATATCTCCAATCTGGTTTCACACGGGCTCCTCAATGTGTGAGTGTGGAGACACTAAAATTCGGGGTAATTCGGCGTTAGACCCGTGCATACAGAGCACCCGTGATTATAAAAGGAAAGACTTTTGCAAAACACCTCCATCACCACCGACTCCAAAGACTATCCCCATTACCCCCGGGTGCTGAGTATCGCGGGCTCCGACAGTGGTGGCGGGGCGGGAATTCAAGCCGATCTAAAAACCTTCTGTGCATTGGGTTGCTATGGGATGACGGCCGTCACGGCCTTGACTGCACAAAATACCCAGGGTGTTCAGGGCATATTCCCTGTGAGTCCAGGGTTCTTAAAAGAGCAAATCCAATCGGTGGCCGAGGACATTGGAGTGGACGCTGTCAAGATTGGCATGCTGCACACCCCCGAGATCGTGGAGGTTGTGTGTTGGGCCATTGAGCATTTCGGTTGGGAACGGGTGGTGTTTGACCCCGTGATGGTGGCAACCTCTGGAGACCGTTTGATCAATGAGGAAACAGTGCAGGTTTTGGTGAATCAATTGTTTCCCTTGGTGAGCTTGATCACGCCCAACTTGGATGAGGCCGAGGTCCTCTTGGGTCGCAAGATTTTGGGGATCGATCAGCTCGATGCTGCAGCGGGCGAGCTCTTAAAGTTGGGAGCCAAGAACGCTTTACTTAAAGGCGGTCATCTCCCGGGTGAGCGAGTGGTGGATGTCTTTGCTTGGGAGACTCAACTCCAAAGCCCGCAAAGTGCAAATCATGACAGTGTTCACTTCAAGCACTTGGAGTCCAAGCGCATACCCAGTCGCAATGTTCACGGTACAGGTTGCACGCTCTCGTCTGCCATTGCGGCTTATTTGGCCAGGGGAGAAAACCTCTCCTCCTCGGTGTCCTTGGCCAGAGAGTACATTTTGCAGGCGATTGAGGCCGGGAGTCGAGTGAGCATTGGAGGGCCAGGGGGGCATGGGCCTTTGAACCATGGTTTTGGGCCCAAAGCCATGCTCCTACTCTAGACTCAATTGAGCGAATCGCTTCAAAGATTTTTTAAAGATTCTTTTGACTCGAATGACTCGAGTGAATCTTATGGATTAAAAGTATTGATCCACATTCAA
>DAISKH010000059.1:0-17665 GCA_036821105.1 Limnohabitans sp. | reverse complement strand
TGACTCACCGCATTCACGGGAGGAGTGGGTTTACGAAAAAAACTTACCCGTTTAAGCCACAAACAAAGCGCATGCCAATGAATCAACAAGATCACTCCAAGTGTCATCATCGGGTAGTGCAACAAAGCGCGGCGAGCACTGGCACGGTTCAAAGGCTCAAGTTGACCGCTGACCCGAGTTTTTAAAAGGAGTCCATTGTGATCGTGGTACTCAATTCGTGCAACCGTTTTAGCGTGGTGTCCCTGAGCGTTTGCCCCCAAGTCAAGCCAAGTGCAAGGAGCCGGGGTGGTCATGAAACGAAATTCATAGTGTCCGCTCACATCGCAAAAGGGAGACACATGAAAGACTTTTTGCGCGACCAATGTTTTTCCATAGGCTGGTTTTTTGAGCAAATAAAAGTGCCGCTCACCAAACGTGTTGTTCACCTCAGCAAGCACCACCAACAACTCACCCGCGATAGAGTGTCCATACCAAAAACTCACGGGCTTGAAGGCATAGCCCCAAACTCTGGGGAAACAATGCAGCCAGACTTCGCCGTCTACACCTGTGATGCCTTCTTGTTGCATCAACTCGTCAAACCAAGCCAGTGAACCACCTGCATCCGGGCCTCTTGCATCCCCATGGTCTTGGTCATAAAAGGACAAAGGTGCAAAACGATTCAAACCCAAAGCCTGAACTGCCCCACGTGAGGAGAGCTCACGCATGGGCAACATGAGGAAAAAACTTGCGTGCTCAAACGCATGTTTCCTCGGGCTCAATCGCTCATGGCCGACTTGACCAAAACCGATATAAGCCAACGCCTCACTCATTGCAAGAGCCCTTCTTTGAGGGAATGCAAGAGCGAATTGGCCGCACGCAAACCTGCACTGTAGCCATCTTCATGAAAGCCATGCCCCATCCAAGCACCGGCGTACCAAGTTCTCCTAAGCCCTTGGAGGGACGCAACTCGCGACTGCGCTTGGACTGCTGGCGCATCAAAAATAGGGTGCGCATAATGAAACCGTCCCAACACCAAAGACTCTTTGATTTCGCGAACTGGATTCATGCTCACAAACACATTGTCCTTGAACGGCAACGGTTGCAATCGGTTAATCCAGTAATGCAAACAAACCCGTGAAGGAACTTGCTCGCCTGGCTTCACCATACCGGATTCAAAATTCCAAGCCGCCCAGGCGCGTTGCCGGCTTGGCATGACCGAGGCATCGGTGTGCAGCACCGCCTCATTGTCTTGGGTATGAATGGCCCCTAGCACCTCAAGTTCCCTAGCATCGGGGTCTTCGAGTAACCCAAGAGCTTGGGGAGCATGGGTTGCCAAGACCACCGCATCAAAGGACTCCACTCCTTGGGGGGTGCGCAAGAGGACTTGATGGGTTTCGCGTTTGATGCTTTGAATGGGGGTCCCTAAACGAGCATCGTCCAAGCTGTCGACAATTTTTTTAACATAATGCTTGGACCCTCCCTCTACGGTGAACCACTGTGGGCGATTCATCACTTGCAATAGACCATGGTTGTGGCAAAAAGAGATCATGCTCGAAACCGGAAAAGCCAACATTTGCTGCGTAGGACAACTCCAAATGGAGCCCAACATGGGCAGCAAGTAATAGTCTCGAAAGGCACGGGAGAATGCATGATGCAATAAAAAGTCGTGTACGCTCCACTCTTGCCAGGCCAATGGCTGGTCCGTTGAGCCATGAATCATGTCCAAGGCACACTGAGTGGCAATTCGGTTAAAGCGTAAGATCTCCAACACCATCCCTAAAAACTCAGGATTGAAAGCGTTGCGCCTTTGAGCAAATAAGCCATTGAGGTCGCTTCCACTCCATTCGAGTTGACGCTCTCGCTGTTGTCCCATATCGCCTAAAGTAGCAGCAAAGGACCGCTGGGCCTGCACAGAAAAGGACATATCTGATTTGGCAATAGGAACATCAAGAGACTTGAAGAGGCTTAACAATTGGGGATATGTTTTTTCATTAAAAACCAAAAACCCTGTGTCCACACCATGCGTTTGCATGACCCCATCGCGATTTTGTAAGCAAACATCCACGGTTCTGGCGTGCCCGCCAAAATAGTCGTTGGCCTCCAAAAGCGTCACCGCCACATGGCTCTTTAAACAATGCGCCGCCCCTAAGCCGGCAACGCCTGAACCCACGACCGCGACCTTGAGTTGACTCATCTCAATGGGCTCTTGCGTTGAGTGCCAAATCCAGCTGGGTCAAAAAATCTTTGTCCTGAGGTGTGGTCATGCTGGAATAACTCCAAACCTTTTGACCATCGCGTGAGATCAAGTATTTGTAGAAATTCCATTTGGGTGTCGTGTTGGTTTTCTTGGCCAAGACTTTGAAGAGTGGTGAGGCAGAGTCGCCCTTGACGGCGGTTTTGGTGAACATCGGAAACTTCACACCGAACGTACTTTCACAAAAATCGGCAATATCGGCATTGCTCTTGGGCTCTTGGGAAAAATCATTGGACGGAAACCCCAGAACTACAAAACCACGCGATTTGTATTGGTCGTACAAAGCCTCCAGTCCCTTGTATTGAGGTGTGAAGCCGCAAAATGAAGCCGTATTCACGACCAACACCACCTGACCCGAGTATTGACACAAATCCTGGGTCTTTTCGTCTTGGAGTCGCAACACTCGGTAGTTCAACACACTGGGGCAGGTGCTTTGAGGGGCGGGTGACACCGCCGCACTAGCGGCTTCAACGCTTGGCGAACTGGGTAAGCTATTGACCATCTGGCTTTGAGCTTGTGCGCTCGAGCCCAAGCAGTAAGCTGCCGAGAGCAATAAGAAGTTAATAAGCCTTGAATATTTTTTCATGATGGATCAGCCTCAAAATTGTGGTCTTGGATGCTCTAGCTCAAAGCCGCCCAGTCCAGACGTTAGTCTTTTGGATAGCTTCAGGCGTTTTTCAACAAAATTCAAGTCGCCATGCTCTTTGAACTGAGTCTGAACTGTGCCTATGGGTTTAGAGCGATCATGGCTTAAACTCTAACTGGGGTCATTGATTTTGACCCCAAGGTAAACTAAATTTTAACCATGATGGATCGTTTTCCAAAATGGCCCTTTGAGACCAAGGCTAACGCAAGTTTGCACCCATTTTTACGCCCTTTCCCCATGCCCAACCCCTCCAGCAGTCTTGCCATTGAAGACAAAATCGTCTCCCCCGAAGAAGCGCTTAAACGCTGCTTGGAGCTCAAACTCCAAGGCCCCCTAGTTTTTACCAACGGTGTATTTGACGTGTTGCACAAGGGACACGTGACTTACCTCGAAAAAGCCCGCCAATTGGGTGAGCATTTGATTGTGGCGCTGAACTCGGACGCGTCAGCCAAGCGTTTGGGCAAAGGTCCCGAGCGACCTCTGAACCCATTGATCGACCGAGCTCACGTCATGGCCGCCTTACAAAGTGTCAGTTTGGTGACCTGGTTTGAGGAGGACACACCGCTTCAAATCATCCAAGCCCTCAAGCCCGATGTGTTGGTCAAAGGCGGAGACTATGACATGGACCAATTGGCAGAGGCGCAATGGGTTCGAAGCCAAGGTGGCTTGGCCACAACCATTCCCTTTGTCTCTGGGTACTCCACGACCCGATTGGTCAAACTCATCCAATCCCTTGCCCCATGAAGAACTTCAAGAGGCTCACCTCTATTGCCTCGGGCCCCAAGGAGGCCTTCAACATCAATGTCCATGCCCTCCTGCATCAACTCCCAAACTGACTGGCCCACAAAGCCTTAACGGCAGAGATGCTTTTTTGGCAATCGTTGGGGTCACACCGAAGCGCTGTTTCATGCAAACTTGACTGATGCTGCAACCTCCTGAACTCACGGTACGCCTCAAGTGCTTGTTGCCCCAACGGCGCGGGGATCAAGCCTAGCTCTTGGGCCAAGAGAAGTAAGGCCATGTTGCCGATATTTTGGGTCAACTCTGGATACCGATGGGCATGCGCCAAGACCAAGTACTGGACCACAAACTCCACATCAATCATGCCGCCTGGGCTTGACTTGGGATCAAAGAGGTTTTTTGGAATGCTCAGGCTGGCCCACATTTTCTGGCGCATCTCAACAACCTCCCGGGCCAGTAATGCGGGTTCGCGATGGGCGCACAACACCTCTTGTCGTAAGACATCAAAACGCTGAGCCAAGACCTGGGGTCCGACACAAAACCGGGCCCGCGTCAACGCCTGATGCTCCCAAGTCCATGCACTGTTGGCTCCCAATTGCCTTTGATAAGCCTCAAACGCTGAGAATGAACTCACCAACAAACCTGAGTTTCCGTTGGGTCTCAGGGCACTGTCGATCTCATAAAGGCGACCTTGTGCTGTTTTAAGGGTGATCCATTGGATCATTTGTCGCGCCATTTTGGTGACTTGCTCTTGGGTGATGGGGCTTAAATCGTCATACAACAACACCAAATCCAGATCGCTTCCGTAACCCAGCTCTTTGCTACCGAGCTTGCCGTAGCCAATGATGGCCAAAGGCACTTCCCCAACCCATGTTGGATTGAGTCGCCGCCAGACCCATTGGGCACAAATGCACAAAACCGTATCCGCCAATGCGCTCAACTCGTCTCCGACCTCCTGAACTGTCAAGTAACCCATCAAGTCCTGGGTCAAGGTGGAGAACATTTGCGCTTGATGCTCGCGCCGAATCACCGCCAAGAGTTGTTCTTCATCATCTTGTTCAATCCTGGCAAGAGCGGCTTTGCGTGACTGAAAGGTTTTAATCAAGGCCGCGGTGTCAATTCGTTTTTCCACCCCATTGGGCTGAAGCCAATGGTCTATCACCGATGGATGAGCCTTTAAATAGGATTGACTCCAAGTCGACGCTCCCATGACCAACAGGAGTTGCCGATGAGCATTTGGGTTTTCATAAAGCAAAACCCAATAATTGTCCCGCTTCAGTAAGGGCTCCATCCAATCGAGCCAAGCCTGCACTTGTAAGTCGCTGACACTGCCCTCTCGTAACCACAGCAAGGCACGAGAGAGCACCTCCAGGACTCGCTCTTGGCGCTCTGTATTGAGCACCATTGGCTTGGCCAACTTCAAGGACTCGAGCCACTTGGACCATGCGGGGGTCATCAACGTCAACCCCGCTTGTGAACTTGGCCGAGTTGACTCCCGATGAGGTGCAGACTCCGTGCTCGGCGCTATTTGAATCGCTTCAATCAATGCTTGCAAAACGCTTTGTGCTGTGTGATCGATTGGCCCCAAATCCTTGGGAACGTTGGCGGCTGAAGTGTTCGCCGGTGGAGCAATCCCTGATGAACTAACTGCGCATGGACTGCCCTCAGCGCTTTCCGGTCCAAGGCGAGTACTTTCTTGCACTACGGGGTGGGCCAGCAAACGGTCAAAATAGCCTTGAACCCAAAGTTGATGGAGGCTGAGATCGCCCTTAAGGGTCGCCCAATCGGGGTATCCCATGCTAGCACCCAACCACTCCAAGTCTTCTAGATCAGTGGGCAATCGGTGAGTTTGTTGATCATCCAAGTACTGGATACGGTGTTCAAGTCGGCGAAGGAAAACGTAGGCTTGGTGCAACTGCAATGCCTCACTATCTTCCAATAATTTTGCAACTCTTAAAAATTCAATGGCTTTGAGTGTCGAGCGAGTTCTGAGCTCGGGGTGAGTGCCCACACGAGCGAGTTGAAGCAACTGAACTCCAAATTCAATTTCACGAATCCCTCCACGTCCCAACTTGATATCCAACAAACCGGGGTGTTTGAGCGTCTCCTTTTGCGCTTGATCTTGAATGAGTTGATGGATGCTTCGCATCGCTTGCACCAAGCTGTAATCCAAGTAGGGACGAAAGACAAAGGGCAAAATTAAGGCCGATAAGCGTTTAGACGCCTGCAGATGAGCCCCATCTTGCAGCGGCAACACCCTCGCTTTGAGCCAAGCAAAACGCTCCCAAGGCCTGGCGTCTTGCTTGAAATACACGGCCAAGGCCGCGAGAGGCAAGGCACTCACACTGGCACTGCCATAAGGCCTTAACCCCAAATCAATTCGAAACACAAAACCATGCTCGCTCACTTGCGCGATGAGCTTGGAGATCAAATGCACCCATTTGAGGAAATATTCCTGGTTAGAGATGCTCTGCGCCCCAGCTTGGTATTGAGCTCCACTGGTGTATCCGTCCTCATCATAGACATACACCACATCGATGTCGCTTGAGACATTGAGCTCTTTGGCGCCCAATTTACCCATCGCAACCACCCAAATGTGGGCTTCCTCACCTGCAGCATTGAGCGGCAACCCCCATTGTGCGGCCAAGGTAAGCTTGGCATACGTTGCCGCCTGAGACAAAGCAAATTGCGCCAACGTGCAAATACAAAGCATGACCTCTTTGAGAGCCAAACCCTGGTCACAATCGAGCGTGAGTAACCTCTCCATCACCAGTTGCCTGAGGATGCGCAAAGCACTGTCAAGCGAGTAACGTGCTTCAAGCAACTGCAATGCCCGCCGCAAATGGGCCTCCTGGGGTACACCTGGAGGCAAAAAATCAAGCTCTTGGCTATAACGTTGTCGTACTCGCCTAGCGTAGCGACTCTTTTGAGAAAATGTCATGGGTATTGAGTAAGATGGGTCAGTGGGCTCGCTCTGTGTCTGGAACCCTGTAATAATTACTTTTACCTCGTCTTTGTCGTTTCGCATTTTCATTACGCGCCGTCCTCCATGACCCCATCAGAAAACTCAACCCCCAACCGCTCCATGCGAATGTGGCGATGGGTGAGCACACTCAGTGGCATGTTGCTCTGGTTGTGTGTGAGCTTTTGGGTCTTGGCTTTGGGAATATTCACCTTGGTGCATGTACTCATTTTGCCTCGAATTGATGTCTTGCGACCCACCATTGAGCGTCAAAGTAGCGAACTGTTGGGCATGAATGTACACATTGAAAGCCTGCAAGCCAGCACATCTGGGATTTGGCCAACGCTGGAGCTTCATGGTGTGAGTGCTAATGACTCCCAACAAAAACCTGTCCTTAGCCTTCAAAGTGCCTGGCTGAGCTTTTCTTGGGCATCCATACTTCGCCGCAGCTTGGACCATTTGGACTTGGAAGGCTTGGAGCTTGATGCTCGCTTGGATGATCAAGGGCAGTGGTGGTTAGGGGACATGCGACTCACGGGGGGTGGGTCACAGGCAGGGGCAGACACGTTTTTCAAAATTCACTCTTTCTCCAGCAAAAACACCCAACTGAACTGGAGTGATGAATTGCATGGCCATGAGGCTGTTCTAGTCAAGGGCCTGTCAATTGACATCCAAAACGGCTTATTGAGCCACACCTTCACCCTTGACACCCATGTCCCCAATAGCCCAGACTCGCCCTTGAGTGTGCGAGCGCAAATGCACCAACCCTTACTGAGCCTGCACCCAGGACAAGTGATGCAATGGTCGGGAGTGCTTTATGCGCAAGCACAAAACATTGAGCTTGCCACTCTTTTAAAGTACCTCTCCCCGTCCGTTGCTCCACAAAGGATCGAGGGAACGGGTTGGCTCAGGTTTTGGGGTGAGGTGAACAAAGGACAATCCACCAACCAGGTTTTGGACTTGTCGTTGTCCAATGTGAAATCCCAATTTTTATCTCCACACACAACAGAAAAGACAGACCTCGTGCTGGACTTGGTTCAAGGCCGATTGCGCTCCAAGCCCTGGAATACAGGACGCGAATGGGAGACGGAAAATTTTGAAATCCAAGTCCCAGGACAGTCACCTGCGTGGGACTTGTCACATCTGCGTTTGCGTTTAACAGACCCCCTGCATCCCTGGTCCGCTGGAGCCCAGGGGGAAATCAATGTGGGACAAGTTTTTCTGGACAAGCTGGCGCAAATGGCTGAAAAACTCGCGCCTCAACACCCGTTTACGCCCGTTTTGTCGGGGCTCAACCTCAAAGGTGAACTTAAAGATTTCACCGCGTCTTGGACCAGCTCGGACCCGACTCCTGCACCCTCCTTGAGCTTGGGGAACTTGTTCAATGGCGCCAAGAAACTTCTTCTTACACCGTCCCCATTCGAACACTCGCCTCTAAGCCCACATCTCTCCCGATCGGACGATGCCAAGAATCATGGCGCCAACACTGAGGACTCCAGTCCATTCAGCGAGATCACACAATTTCGTCTTCAAGGACATTTACAGGGGTTTGCAAGAGAAGATCGAGTCGACGCTAAAAACCCCGCACCCCTCTTGCCGTTCGCAACTGGCAAAGGGAGAACGGGCCAACCCAACAGCCCGAGCTCTAGCCCACCGCTCTCCACAGGAACTTCGGCGATGGGTGCCACCAAAACTTGGTTGGCCAACTTACCGAGCATCAAAGGCGCTGACATCACGTTTGATGTCTCCGAACACGACGGGCATGCCAGCGTGTCGATTTCGGAAGGTTTTGCCGACCTCATGGGTGCCTTGGAGGAGCCACGTGTTGAGATAAAAAAACTCTTGGCCGATGTCAGTTGGGAGAGTGGCGCTGAGCAGCTACAACTGCATGTGAGCAATGGCTTTGTTGAAAACGCTGACGGATCAGGGCGTTTCAAATTCGATTGGAAGCGCGCTTGGCCCAAAAATGCGAACAGTGCCACTGCTTCCAGCGCTTCCAACAGCTCCCTTTCGGCGAGCGTAAGCGACTTGGGTCGACTCGATTTAGAGGCACAAATCCAACACTTAGAAGTCAAATCACTCTACAAGTACTTGCCACAAGCCATCAACTCACCGGTAAGACAGTACTTAAAGGACGCCTTGACTCAAGGGTTTGCCAGCCAAGCAAGCATCAAAATCCATGGGCCCTTGAATGCCTTGCCTTTTAAAAATCCGCGCGAAGGCGAGTTGTCCATTCAAGCAACGTTGAACCATGTGGGGATGAATTATTTACCTAAACCCCTCACCAAACCCCAACGAGTAGGATTCTTAGGGACACCCACAGTCTCGGCCAGCGCCAATTTAGCGACAGAGCTCTCGAGCACATCCAATATATCCAACACCTTAAACGGCATGAACAGTTTGAGCTCCGAGTGGCCCAGTCTCATGGACATTCAAGGTGAGTTAAAAATCATCGGACCAAGCCTATCAATCAGCAAGGCGAGTACCTACATGTCACCCGAGGCTCGACTCTTTTGGCCACGAGTTGAGCTCAAAATTGCAGATATGTTGTCCCCCAATTTGGAGATCATGGCCGAGAGTCGATCGGCATTGACTGACTTTGTCTCCGTGGTGAACCACTCCCCCATCTCCTCGTTGTTATCAAACGCCTTGCAAAAAACCAGTGCTCGAGGTCCGGCTGATCTCAAACTCAAACTCAATTTGCCTTTGTCTCAAATTGAGCGCACCAAAGTTCAAGGCGTTCTCACCTTGATGAATAACGATTTGCAAATCGCTCCCGCCACCCCTGTACTGACTAGGGCGCGAGGCAGTATCGCGTTCACTGAAGCTTCCCTGGCTTTGTCCAATGTGCAAGCCCGTGCCTTGGGTGGAGACGCACGTATTGAGGGCGGCTTCATGGGAACGGGGGAGAGCGCCGTGGGTTTGGGAAACACAAACCCAAGTACAAGCCAAAACCTTAACCCTAGCCTCAACACCAACTCCAACGCCAACACCAGCGCCTCCGGCACAGCCCGAGACAGCACCAATCCTCCTAGCTCCTCCAACATCAGCCCAGACGTTCTTCAACTCCGTGTCACGGGTCAGTTCAGTGCTGAAGGCCTGGCCCAAGCGTGTGAGCTGGGCTGGATTTCGCACCTAGGTACCTTATCCCAAGGTAGCGCCCCATATTCTGCTGTCATCGTTGTGCGTTCTCAATCTGGCGTCGAGGTCAGTTTGAGCTCCTCACTACAAGGCTTGGCAGTGTCGGGTCCGGCGCCGTTGAATAAAAGCGCATCAACCTCTCTGCCCATGACTTTTGAGTCCGTGCCCTATAAGCTCACAACCAACAACAACACCTTAAACCTTGAGCGCATGAGTTTGGTGCTCGATGACTTGCTGCTCATGCGTTTATTTGTTGACACGAACACCTCCTTGCCTCGAGTCTACAAAGGCGCTTTAAGTTTGAGATCAACAAACGGCTCGCAGGCTTTGTCCAATAGTCTTTCTAGCCCTACTAGCCCTACTAGCGCCCAGAGCAACAATGCCTTCAACTCCGCAGCATGGCTAAGACAAGTAGCCCCGCCCACTCGCCCAAACCCCCTGGGATGGGATCTTGATGTAGAGGCGACGCAGTTGTCCGTAGACGATTGGCAATCGACCTTGGGACGGTTCTTGAACGGGGACGCTTGCCAAGAGTGGCCGACCACACCCAAGGCTACAGATAAATCCAACAAAGTCACGGCTAAAACGTTAGACATTGCGGTGGATGCACTTCCTTCGCGGGTGAACTTGAGCGCTCAAACCATAGCCGTTCAGGGTAGAAATTTTCATCAAACACACCTCACCGCCTCCCGGCGCTCTGAGCACTGGTTGGCTCAGATTGAGTCACAAGAGTTGCGTGGAAGTGTGGACTTGCTGGTCTCATCAGACTTGGCCAAACGTGGCCTCAATGCCCATTTATCTTATTTAAATATCACCCCCAGTGCACCCATGAGCTCGGACCCATTGCTCAGCCAAGAGTCGTCTCTTTTGTCTTGGCTTACCTTGTCCGTTGATGAGCTCGAGCTCAAAGGTCGTCCTCTTGGAAAATTACAATTCACGACCCATGCCACCCCTGGCCCATCGGGCCAAACTGTTTGGCAGTTTGATCCCTTAATGCTGAGCAATTCGGATGCAACCCTCACCGCCTCCGGTCACTGGGGGCCGGAGCGCAACACCCCCAACAACGCGCCTCAAACTGCTCTGAATCTCGATCTCGATATTACCAATGCAGGCAATGTGTTGGACCGCTTTGGCATGCTTGGCGTACTCAAAAACGGAAAAGGCCACCTCAAAGGTCAAATATCTTGGGGGGGGTCATTGATCAACCCCAATTTTGATCAACTCAACGGACAATTGAATTTGGATGTGGAACGGGGTCAGTTTCTTAAAACCGAGCCAGGTGCCTCAAGACTCTTGGGGGTGCTCAATTTACAAGCATTACCCCGAAGGCTCACCCTGGATTTTCGAGACTTATTTGGAGAAGGTTTTGCCTTTGATAATATTCGCGGTGATGTGAGTGTGGTTCAAGGAAACGCCACCACTCAAAACTTGGTCATGAAAGGCGTCTCCGCCGCCGTTATGCTCGAAGGTCAAGCCAATATTTCCCAAGAGTCACAAGATGTTCGGGTAGTGGTGATCCCCGAGATCAATGCAGGGACAGCGTCTTTAATTTACAGCACCATCAATCCAGTGGTGGGACTCACTAGCTTTCTAGCCCAATATGTCCTTCGACAACCGTTGATCAAAGCCAACACGCGAACATTTCACATCAATGGCAGTTGGCAAGACCCACAAGTTACCAAAATTGACCCCCCATTGGAGACTTCGCCATGAAAGTAGCCGCGCTACAAATGACAAGTACGTTTACGCTTGAAGCCAATTTGAACCAAGCCTATGCTTTACTTGAGGAGGCGTCACGCCAGGGTGCTGAGTTGGCTGTTTTACCAGAATACTTTTGTCTAATGGGTCAACGCGATGGCGATAAGTTGCGCATTCAAGAGGTCATGGGCTCTGGGCCAATCCAAACCATGATAAGAGGTGCCGCCCAATCTTTGGGGCTTTGGATCGTGGCGGGCAGCTTACCACTTTCACCACACCAAGAGACCCATGCTGCTCAGGTCTACAACAGCTCATTGGTCTTCAACCCAGAGGGTGTGTGTGTCGCTCGCTACGACAAAATGCACCTCTTTCAATTCAAAACCGACACCGAACAATACGACGAACACCGAAGCTTATTGGCGGGCACCCAGCCCACTCTTTTTGAGCTCACCGATCGGCAAGGTAAGGTTTGGCGCATTGGCATGTCCATTTGCTATGACTTGAGGTTTCCAGAACTCTACCGCGTTTACGCACAAAAAGGCGCCGATGTGTTGTTGGTCCCGAGCGCTTTCACCAAAACCACTGGACTGGCCCACTGGGAGACTTTACTCAAAGCGCGAGCCGTTGAAAATTTGGCTTACGTCATCGCCCCCGCTCAAAGCGGCCTGCACGACAATGGCCGAGAAACTTATGGTCACACGCTGGTTGTGGATCCTTGGGGTCGCATTGCAGCACAAAAGGAGTCCGGTGTGGGTGTGGTCATGGCCGAGTTAAGCCACGAAAATCTATCCCTTGAGCGCACTCGGTTACCTGCTTTGGCTCATCGTCGATTGTGAGAACAAAACAGTTGCTCAAACCTAAGGCCAAGACATGGACTCATGATTTTTTAGTCGCGTCTTGGCTTTGGGCCCCTTCGTGCTCAGACTTTTCCTCAGGCTTGACCTCACCACCTGGACGATTGGAGAACATGGTCCACCAAACGATGACCACCAAAATCATTCCTGCCAAAAAAGCTTCTAACAAAATATAGATCATGAACCGCTTGCGTGTGCCTCGTGTTTTGATTTTGATTGTAGAAGCTTTCGCTGTCGGGTTCATCTCGGCTTGTTCATCTCCTCCTCTCTTGCAACGCTCAGACACAACACCATCGAATGGACAGGCGTCACCCCCAATTTCCACTCCGGCAGCGACTCCCTCCTCCGGCTTGGTGAAGAGCACCAAGGCAGACTCAGCCTATCTTTTAGGAGGAGGGGGTACAGGTGCAGGTGCTACCCCGATCAAAACACCCTTGAGTACAGCCTCCAAATCCTCTGTCCAAGCGATGAGCGACTTGCCCAATCTGCCAAATTCAAACATCAACTCTTCATCAAACTCTTCATCAAACTCTTTACTGAACTCTTCGCCGCCCCACCCGGTGAGTCCAAGTGCCCCCAAACCAAGCACTCAAAAACTCTCACCCTCGCCGCAAAACCCCATTAAAAGTCTATGGGTGGGCGCCTCTTGGGACGACTTACCTGGCTTTCATGAGCAACCCATCTCCACACTCTGGGACACCTTGTTGACACTGTGCGAGCAAGCCCACAGCAGCTACGGGGTGTTTTGCCAAGACTTGCGCCCCATGAGTCTTGCCAGCGAAGATGAGCAACGCATCTGGCTAATGGGTCACTTGCAACCCTACCGTGTTCAAAGTCTGGAGGGCGAGAGCGTGGGACTACTCACCAGCTACTACGAGCCCACCTTGAATGCCTCCCTAACGCCCAATGAGACCTTCAAATACCCCTTGTATGCCCCTCCCACCAGCTGGGGCTCCTCCATGAAACCGGGCCAACCCTGGTTCACCCGGCGGGAGATTGAAAGCGCCAAAGCGCCTATGCAAGAACTCAAAGGCCGCGAGATTGCTTGGCTTTCGGATCCTTTGGATGTGATGATTGTGCACGTTCAAGGTTCAGCACACTTGCTGGTGCGACAAGCCTCAGGTCAGTTGCAACATTTCAGAGCAAGTTTTGCCGCCTCCAATGAGCAACCCTACCAAAGCATGGCGCGTTGGATGCTTGAGCAAGGCCTTACCAAGGATGCCTCTTGGAGTGGCCTGCGTGCAAGCCTCAAAGCCAACCCAGAACGAGCCCAAGAGGCGTTTTGGAGTAATCCTAGGTATATCTTTTTTGGCCTGACGCCCTTGCCGGGTGGAACCAACAATGACGCCCAAGGTGGTTTTAGCCCAATGAGCCCAGTTAGCCCTGTGAGCCCTATCGGCTTCGTTGGCTCAATGGGCACTCCAGGCCCAATCGGAGCCTGGGGTGTGAGTCTTCAACCGATGGCGTCCGTGGCCATTGACCCCTTGAGTGTGCCCTTGGGTAGCGCTCTATGGTTATCCTCTCCAACCCTGCGACCGCCTTTGAACCGTATGGTCCTCGCTCAAGACACGGGCGGTGCGATCAATGGGGCTGTGCGTGCTGACCTCTTTGCGGGTTCAGGAGATGCCGCAGGAGACTGGGCCAATCAAATCAAGCACCCTTTGCGGCTTTGGGTGCTGTGGCCCAGGTAAGCCCATGGAGTAAGGCCGCAGAAACACTCCCTTGGGCCTAAACATTCAGACCCAGCTCTTCGCCTTGACAATGGAAATGTCCTGACCAAGAGTCTTTTTGTGGCAAGTAAGCGCCAACGCCTCTCACCCGCATACAATCGAGGGTTTTGGGGGACTGTCTTGCACCGTGAGCTTTGGCTTGGGGTGGGGATCCCTTTCGTGGCGCTTTTAGCCCTGTATCCAAGGAGATTGTTGTGTTTTTATCCTCTGCCTATGCCCAAGCCGCTCCCGCGGCCGCTGCGTCCACTGATTTGAGCTCCTCTTTGATGAGCATGTTGCCCTTGGTCTTGATGTTTGGGGTGCTCTACTTTGTCATGATCCGTCCTCAAATGAAACGCCAAAAAGAGCATAAAACCATGCTCGACGCCTTGGCCAAAGGCGATGAGGTCTCAACCGCAGGGGGATTTTTGGGCAAAGTCACCCAATTGAGTGAGAGTTTTGTGAGTCTCGAAATCTCCCGTGGTGTTGAGATTCAATTGCAACGTTCTGCGATTACTCAAATATTGCCCAAGGGAACTGTCAAATCGTTGTGATAAAACCTGCTGACTGATCAAGCCCAGGGCAGGATAATTGTCTTGGGGGTTTCTAAGCGCCGTCTAAAGGACCCCCCTCAATGTTTGCGCGGCCAACCTAGACCCCAAAGCACCTCAAGCGTTGAGGTCGATGGGACCTGTAGCCTTTGATTTTTGGACTTGAGGGTCCTTTTTTTGAATTGAACTGCCATGAATCGATATGCAATTTGGAAGTACCTGACCATCGCTGTGGCCCTCTTGGTGGGTGGGTTGTACACCTTGCCGAATTTTTTTGGTGAGGCCCCCGCAGTTCAAGTCTCCAGTGCCAAGCCCTCACGCCCTTTGCCCACTGATTTACCCACGGTCGTGGACACGGCACTCCTCGCCAGTGGCTTACACCCACAAGCGAGCAGTTTTGATCCCCATTCTTTTAAAGCGCGTTTTGCCAACAACGATGAGCAACTCAAAGCCAAAGATGCCATTGAGAAAGCGCTCAACCCCAATCTGGCCAATCCAGACTATGTCGTTGCCCTCAACTTGGTCTCGCGCTCGCCCGCTTGGTTAACCTCCTTAAACGCCTTCCCCATGTACTTGGGACTTGATTTGAGAGGCGGAGTTCACTTCATGCTCCAAGTCGACATGCAAGCCGCACTCACCAAAAAGGCCGAAGCCCTGGGAGGAGACTTGCGAACAGCCTTTCGAGAAAACAACATCCGACACGCCGGGATCAACCGAAACGGCCAGAGCTTGGAGGTTTTGTTTCACGAAGAAGCCACTCTCACCTCAGCCACCCACATGGTGCAAGATCAATGGCCTGACTTCACGGCTTTGAGCTCCAAACAAGGCGAGAACTTCCTTCTCACGTTGAGCTTAAAGCCCGAGGCGGCCAGGCGTGTTCAGCAGCAAGCGATCAAACAAAACATCACCACCTTGCACAACCGAATCAACGAGCTCGGTGTGGCTGAGCCCGTCATCCAGCAGCAAGGCCTGGACCGCATCGTGGTGCAACTCCCCGGAGTTCAAGACACCGCCAAAGCCAAAGACATCTTGGGTCGAACAGCCACATTGGAAGTGCGCATGGTTGACGACAGCAGTGAGGCCAAATCTGCAGAATTAAGCGCCAACGGTGTCGTACCCTTTGGGGACGAACGCTTTTTAGAGCGCAGTGGACAAGCCGTGATTGTGAAGAAACAAGTTCTCCTCACGGGCGAGAATTTGACCGATGCACAACCGGGCTTTGACAACCAAACACAAGAGGCCGCCGTTCACTTGACCTTGGATGCCAAGGGCGCGCGGATTTTTCGCGATGTGACTCGTGAGAACGTGGGCAAACGCATGGCCATTTTGCTATTTGAAAAGGGCAAAGGAGAGGTCGTCACAGACCCAGTGATTCGCTCAGAGATTGGGGGTGGACGAGTTCAAATCTCGGGTCGCATGAGCACCCAAGAGGCCAACGACGTGGCATTGCTTTTACGCGCGGGCTCCTTGGCAGCTCCCATGGAGATCATTGAAGAGCGAAGCATTGGCCCAAGTCTCGGTGCAGAAAACATCGCCAAAGGATTTGATAGTGTGACCTGGGGCTTTGTCGGCGTCGCCTCCTTCATGGTGATTTACTATCTCTTTTTTGGCCTGATCTCAAGCGTTTCCTTGGCCGTCAATTTGTTGCTGTTGGTGGCCCTTTTGTCCATGCTCCAAGCGACATTGACCTTGCCAGGCATGGCCGCCATGGCGTTGGTTTTGGGGATGGCCATTGATGCCAACGTTTTGATCAATGAGCGCGTGCGAGAAGAATTGCGCTCGGGAGTGTCGCCTCAAGCGGCAATCCATGCTGGGTATGACCGCGCTTGGGCAACGATCTTGGACTCCAATGTGACCACGTTGATTGCGGGCTTGGCGCTCTTGGCGTTTGGCTCTGGTCCGGTTCGCGGCTTTGCGGTGGTGCACTGCCTGGGCATCATGACCAGCATGTTTTCATCGGTATTTTTCTCTCGTGGCTTGATCAACTTGTGGTACGGCCGTCAAAAGAAACTTGTCTCTGTCTCCATTGGCACCGTTTGGCGGCCCAATGGTGATACCCCCACGTCTACGAAGAGCCTTGGGGCTGAATAAGGAGCACCTATAAATGGAATTTTTTAGAATTCGCCGTGACATTCCCTTCATGCGGCATGCACTGGCATTCAATGCGGTCTCATTGATTACTTTTTTGGCCGCCATTTTCTTTCTCTTCTCCAATGGCTTGAACTTGTCTGTGGAGTTTACCGGTGGGACGCTGATGGAGGTGAATTACCCTCACGCCGTTGACCTTGAAGGAGCCAGGAAAGCCGTACAAAGCCTGGGCCTTAAAGATGTTCAAGTGCAAAATTTTGGCTCATCACAAGACATCTTGGTGCGTTTACCTGCCATCAAGGGCGGTGCCAATTCAAGCCAAAACGACCAGGTCTTTGCGGCACTCAAATCGGCTGACCCAAGCGCCGAGTTACGCAGAACCGAATTTGTTGGGCCTCAAGTGGGCGACGAGTTGGCCATTGATGGCCTCAAAGCCTTGGCCTTTGTGGTGGCTGGGATCATGCTTTACTTGGCCATTCGTTTTGAATGGAAATTCTCTGTCGCCGCCATTGTGGCGAACTTGCATGATGTGATCATTATTTTGGGATTTTTTGCATTCTTCCAGTGGGAGTTTTCTCTCCCCGTGCTCGCAGCAGTGTTGGCCGTGCTGGGCTACTCGGTCAATGAATCGGTGGTGATTTTTGACCGAATTCGAGAAAACTTCCGTCGCTTTCGAAAACTCACCACCATCCAAGTCATTGACAATGCGATCACCTCCACCATGAGCCGCACCATCATCACCCACGGCTGCACTCAATTGATGGTCTTGTCGATGCTGCTCTTTGGGGGACCGAGCCTGCACTACTTTGCATTGGCGTTGACGATTGGGATTTTGTTTGGCATCTACTCCTCCGTCTTTGTTGCTGCTGCCATTGCCATGTGGCTAGGCATTGAGCGTGAGGATTTGATGAAAGCGGGCTCCAGCAAGGGGTCAGATCCAGATGATCCAAACTCAGGCGCAGTGGTTTAGGCGCACTCGGCCTAGAGCCTAGATTCTGGGCCTTAGCTGAGAGCTCAGTGCTCAGTACTTTGGGGGTTTGGG
>DAISKH010000058.1:10227-17772 GCA_036821105.1 Limnohabitans sp. | reverse complement strand
GCCTGGAACGTTCGAGGGTAGGAACCATTTGCGCCCACCTCCCATCAAGACGGTGAGACCCGAGAGATCGCGATCATCTAAGAACTGATCCACAATGCCTGTGCCCGCACCTCGGTTGCTGGTGTGCACGGCGTTGGCGGCAGGGGTTGCGTCAAACACATCCGCCGTGGTCACCACACCCAATGCCTTGCCTTGGGTGCGGTGCAAATATTCACTCAAGTATTCAATTCTTGGGTTGTCAAACGCATCCAACGTATCATCTGGGAAAACGCCTTCCTCATTGTTGTTATTTTTATTGCCCGATACGTAGGACGACATCCCCGGTGCAGAGTCGGTGATGATGGAGTTCAGGGAAGACGTTTTGACCATTCCCGTTACTGGAAAGGTATCCATGGCAAGCGGAGTAATCACCTTGCCTTGGGCATAACCTCCGCCCACAATCCGGGCTGCGGTCCGGTGGGCTGCGCCCATGCCGTCTCCTAGCATGATGATGATGTTTTTGACCTTTTGCCCACCAGCGCTTAGCGGAATAATTTCAAAGTTTCCCTGTGCCGTTACGCTTTGACCATCGCTTTGCTCAGCCTTCACGCTTAAAGTGTGAACCCCAGCTGTTGTTGCGCTGAAGGCTCTTGCAGACGCGATGGTTGCGTTTTTAGGCACTTGTGGCAGGCAGCCTGTACTGCAGTCTTTTAAGCTGACTGCGAGTTTGACGGGTTTTTGATCCACCATGAACTGAACCGCGGTGATACTTTTTGACGGATCATCTGCAGTGATGGTCGCTTGTAGGTCAAAACGTTGACCAGGTAAAAAACGCGCAATGATGGGAGCTGCTTGACCGCTTGAGAATAACTCGCTGGGAGGCGTCAACCGAGTCACGCTCGGTGCTGCAAAGGAGGCGCTAAGCGCACCACTTGAAAGCAATGCAATCGAGAGCAACTTCAGTGCAATTGTTCTGGTTTTAGTATTTGCAAGACGAGGGGAGCGAAGTGAGTGTTTGGCTTGAGTCATGGTGTAGGCCTGAGGGGATAAAAAATGAATGTCAGAAAAAGGAAATGAGAGAGGCTTCAAATGATTTTGTAGTCTGAGCTAGCCAAAGAGTGGCGAGGGGCAGGCACTTGGAATGATGGTTCCTGGTGCAGTGCAGGAGACTGATTACTTTTGTGTGTTTGATCTGCGCCTGAGCTCAAGATATTGACTTGCAAAGGGGCTGCGATCAACCGAATCCAGGAGACCTCACCGAGACTATTTTCTTCACGGCCCAACTCGAGCTTGCCTTGCACTTGAATGATGCCCTCTTGGTGGGTGAGCACCAGATTTTCTTGTGATGGGTCTAGTCTCACCAGCACCGTATGAACTGGCAAGTCATTGGCTGGTCCATCATCTTCCTCATTGACTTCGAGGGCTTTGGGAGCCAATAAAAATCGTCCTTGGTGCAAAAGATCCGTCTTGACCATGAAGCCACGAAGAGTGATTTCTTGACCTCTCAAGGCCAAGGCCTTCGAGGTGAACTCCATGCCTCTAGGGCCAATGGGGGTTTTAAAAAACTCTTGAAACGTTAATTCAGGGGGAGTGCTGGCATGGATGCTGGTATGGACTGGGTTTTGTGCGTCCGATGTATTTGGCCCTTGCGCAAGGGCGTGGCTCACAAAGAGGACGCTAGCCAGTAACGCGACCATGGATCGAGGCAGCTTGCCTCTGACTTGATTCAATGTGAATAATTTCATATTTAAGGAGTGTGGCTTGTAGTTCTTAATTCAAGCCAATTTATTAAACATCCACAAAAGATGTTTTGGATTAAGCTCATATCATGTCTGCCAATTATGAAAGTTAGATGACAAAACCAAGACAAGACAAGGGGACAAAGTTTAGACAGAAGGTGAGATTGGGCGAGTCAGGTCTAGAGAGGGGAGAGGAGGGCTGAATTGAAATCCTCTTTAAAGCCCGGGTAATGAAGAGGTTGAGATCACTTGGGGTGATTTTATTGATTCTTAGGATTCAAATTGGTGAAAATAAGTACTTTTAGATTCTTTTATAGACTCTTAGATGTTTTGGCGACTTTTGGCGAAATTGACTTTTAGGGCTTGTTTTGATCATGGGGAGGCTGATTGGCTAAAAACTGCTCTAGGCTATCGTCCATACTTTTACTAAAGGCCCAATGCGCATAGGGGAAATGGCCAAAACGCACCGAGAGTTGTTCTCTGGCCAGTTGTGCGCCATGTCCGTGACTGGCCAAGTAAAGACCGATCACCAGGCCTGTTCGGTCTGCGCCGTCGCTACAGTGCACCAATAGGGGTTTGGGGGCTTGCTGGAGGATCTCGAGAATGCGTTGGGTTTGTTCGATTGAGACGGGGGTGCCAGCCGACAAGGTGATGTCCAGGTGTTCGACGCCATTGGCCAAGGACACCGCCAACTCGTCTTGATACCAAGCTTCATTGGGATTGGGACCTCTGAGGTTAAGGATGCTCTTTAAGTGATCGTGGTCAATGTGTTCTTTGAGCTCTGTCCCCATCAGTTGACCAGAACGGTAGAGCTCTTGGCTCAAAACGGGATGGTAATTGCCACTCCAATGCAACCAACAATACCAAGCAACCAATGCGAGAAAGGGCAGTCCTACCGTAAGTGTAGGCACCAACACCAAACGCAGGAGTATTCGGTTGAGCTTGGTTTTCATCAGGGGCAATGGACTTTATGGCAAAGGCTTGAGCGGTTCATGGTCAATAAAACCCGCCAAAGAAATGGTGCATGGACTCTCGTTGAGAGTGGGGCACTTGTTACTCTTTAGTGGTTACCACCATGAGTGTAAGGCTCTTGGGGCTCTAAAATTTGAATGCGACTTAAAAGTTGGCCCTTAATAAAGGCTATGCAGTCGTTTTTACCCCCTAAAAGATAAAGGCTCAGTTCAAGTCATGTCCGCAACTTCTTTCAAAGTCGATGGTCAAACCGTCAAAATCGATGGCGATCCGCAAATGCCACTTCTTTATGCTCTTCGTGATGAGCTTGGACTGAACAATCCAAAATTCGGTTGTGGATTGGCCCAGTGTGGAGCCTGCACGGTGCACCTCAATGGAGTGGCCACACGTTCTTGCGTTTTGCCCATCTCCTCCGTTGCCAACCAATCCATCACGACCCTCAAGGGCCTGGGTACCCCAGAGCATCCCCATCCCTTGCAAAGTGCGTTTGTCGAGGAGCAAGTCACCCAATGCGGCTATTGTGTCAATGCTTGGCTCATGACTGCGGCCGCGTTGCTGCAAAAAAATCCTCATGCCACTGAAGCTCAAATTAAAGATGGGCTCAAAGACCTGAAATGCCGATGTGGCTCACATTTGGCTATTTTGAGAGCTGTCAAACGAGCACAAACGGCCCTATTGGCCAAAGGAGCCTTGGCATGAAAAATACCACTCCATTGATGGATTCCCAAGAGCAAAAGACAAACGCTTCTGGACTCTCTGGTCCCTCCCGACGCCAGTGGCTCATGTCCTCGGGCGCCTTGGTGGTCAGTGCGAGCGCGAGTGGCTTTTTAGGACTCACCGCGCTGAGTGCAAGCGAAGACGTCCAAGCCCAGCCCCAAGTCAATGGCATGAAGCCTGCCCTCAATCCGGACGAGCTCGACTCTTGGGTGGCCATTGCTCCAGACGGTGGCGTCACAGCCTATTTTGGCAAGGTCGATTTGGGGCAAGGTTTGAGTGTGGCTCTCGCCCAAATGGTCGCCGAAGAGCTCGATGTGGCGTATGAACGCGTGAATATCGTTCTTGGCAATACGGACCAAACAGTGAACCAAGGGGGTGCATCAAGCGCATTGGGCATCCAAGCGGGCTCCAAGCCCTTGGTGCAAGCGGCTGCCGAGGCAAGAAGACTCTTATTGGAGATGGCCGCATTGCAGCTCAACACCACCACGTCAGACTTGGCGGTGAATTTGGGCGTGGTGAAGAGCTTGAAAGATCCCAATAAGTCAGTGAGTTATCAAGATTTGATTGGGGGTAAATATTTCAACTCCAAGGTGGAGTGGAATAAGAAGTTGGGCAATCCCTTGGAGATCAAGGGCAAGGCCACGCTTAAAAAACCAGCCGATTACAAAATCGTGGGCCAACCCATCCCTAGAACCGATTTGGCCTGGCGTATTTACGGCACGGGCCAGTTCGTCAGCGATATTCGCGTGCCTGGAGTACTGCATGCCCGGATGGTGAGAACACCTCTGGCTGGTGCGACTCTTGCCAGCGTGGACGAGTCCTCAATTCAGTCGGTGCCTGGCGCCAAAGTGATCCGCCAACAAAACTTTTTGGCCGTCGTGGCCGAGAAGGAGTGGGATGCGGTGAAAGCTGCCAGACTCTTGAAGGTCAAATGGACGCCTCCCGCGTCTGGTATGCCGGCCAACGAAGAAAACCTCTACGCCCACTTGAAGGCTGCGCCAGTCGTCAAGCGTGAGGAAGAGGTCAAAGTGGGTGATGTGAGTGCGGCCTTCAAAGGCGCCAAACGCATCATTGAGGCTCAGTACCATTGGCCATTCCAGTCGCATGCCAGTATGGGCCCTGCGTGTGCCATTGCAGACGTTAAACCCGACGGTGTCACCTTGTGGACGAGTTCACAAAAACCTCACTATGCCCGAGACGGTGTGGCCAATTTATTGGGCATCGACCCCAAGACCGTGACCGGTCACTGGGTGATTGGCCCAGGCTCCTACGGAAGAAATGATGCAGGGGATGCGGTGATGGATGCAGCCATGCTCTCCAAGTTGACGGGACGTCCTGTGCGGGTTCAAGGCATGCGCCATGACGCTACGCAGTGGGATCCCAAAGCGCCTGCATCGATCCATACCGCTCGGGCAGCCATTGACGAAAGCGGAGCAGTGACCGCCTACGAGTTCGTCTCCAAAGGGTTCTCCAGAGTCAGCATCGAGAGCAATGAGGCTGACCCCAATGACAGCCTGGTGGGCATGGAGATGGGCCTACCCGCCAGAAATGGTGTTGGGTTTGGTGTGCCAGGAGACGCCTATCAGTTTCCCGCCAAGTTACAGGCCTGGGAGGTGGTGCCCGATTTGATCAAACAAGCCTCGCCACTCAGAACGTCCCATATGCGCGATCCAGTGGGCTTGCAAATTCAGTTTGCATCTGAGCAATTCATGGATGAGGTTGCCTTTGAGACTGGTGTGGACCCGATTGCCTTCAGGATGCGTTACGCCACCTCCGCCAGAGACCAAGACCTCTTTACCCAGTTAAGAGATAAATCGAATTGGCAAACTCGTCGTGCCTACACGGGCCCTCAAAAAGGTCGAATCTTAAAGGGCCAGGGCGTCGCCTATGCACACCGCGGGGGTACCATCTTGGCAGCGGTCGCTCACATTGAAGTGGATCGTCAAACGGGTCGCATTTGGGCGCGCAAGTTCACCGTGGCCCACGATTGTGGTCTGGTGGTGAACCCCAAAGGCATTCAGTACACCATCGAAGGTGCGTTGGTGCAAGCTCTGTCCAGAACGCTTTATGAAGAGGTGCATTTTGATGAGCACCAAGTGAAGAGTGTGGACTGGCTGACTTATCCGATCTTGACCATCCATGACACGCCCGAGTCGGTGGAGTTGGTGCTCATTAATCGTCCGGAGTTACCGCCCACAGGTGCAGGTGAAGCCACCAACCGGTTGATTCCTGCATCAGTGGCCAATGCGTTTTTTGATGCAACGGGTGTTCGCTTACGGCAAGCACCGCTCACGCCCAAACGTGTTTTGGCGGCTCTCAAGCAAGCTCCTACTGGGCCCCTTAAAACGTAATCACCTTTTAAGCCCAAAAGCCCAAAAAGCCCAGCAGTCTAGTCACTGAAGCCTAGACTGCTGAGGGCTTTATGGACGTGAAGAAGTGAGGAAGTGAAGAAATGAAGAAGTGATGTATGAGCCAAAAGAGTCTTCACGCGTTGGTGAGCACGTAAAGACTTTTTCGGCATTCCTCAATCAGTAGCTGGTTTTATTGATACTACCGCTGCTGGTGACGTACCACCTCTCGCTGGCAAAGGACTTGCCGTTGAGTTGAGCTTGAATCCACTCTGCCATCAAGTTGCCCGGATTGGGTCCCAAGTAGGCCGCTGGCACATTGCCCACCGAGTGTCTGGAGTCTTGGTAAATCACCAATCGCTTGGGGCCCTGAAGTGTGGCGATCATGCGTTCGGTGTACTCTAGAGGGCAAAGTTCATCGGACTCTCCGGCCAAGCACAAATAAGGCTGTTTGATTTTGTTGGAGATACCTTCCCAGGTCATGGTTTTTCTGAACTCGTCAAATTTAGCCTCGTCGGTGAAGTTGGACATGAACATGAAGCGCATCTTGAAGGTGGGTGAGGCCTCCTCAAAGATAGAGTGAAAGCCTGGCTCAAAACACGTTGATGTAACGCCCACAGCTTTGATGCGTGGCTCGTAGGCTGCAGCAATGGTGGAGAAAAAAGTTCCAAAACTACCGCCAACAATTGCAATTTTGCTGGCATCGATCTCGGGTCTTTTGGAGAGCCAGTTAACGCAGGCCGTACCCGTGTCTTTCCACGCTTGCATGCTGAAGTAAATACCCAGGAGTGGGGCCTCATATTGACCTGGCCCATCGATGGCCAACACCGCTATGCCGCGGCTCAAATACTTGTCACCGTATAAGAAGGTGCTCACCTCCTTGAAGCTGTCCATGCCGGGCACAGAGATCACCACAGGCACGCTACCCCCCTTGTAGTCTGGGGGCAAATGCAACCATGCGGGCAAGGGTTTTCCGCCGGCGGAGGCGGGCATGGGAATCCAAACCTCTTCCACGCGGTGATCGGCCAAGGCCGCGTATTTTGCATAACACTCGCGTTTTCGCTGGTTGTAAAAGCGGTTTTGTTCATTGTTCTCGTCGATGGGCCACTGTGCTGCGCCCCAATGAACGGCCGCAATGAAGTAGTTCTCCCGGGCGTTGACCTTTTCATCGAGTGCTTCGCTGGCCTTGGCCTGGGCTTCTCGGCGTCTTGCCTGGGCTTCAAAGGCGGGGGCTGCATCGGCGTATTTCTGAATACGCGAGCGCACCATCATAAAGTCACCCGCCGCAAGAGGTCCACATGGTGCTGAGAGATAGATGGAACGGGGTTGATCCCAATCCATTCCATTGGCGCGGATGGTGTTGTCTAGAGCCCATCGTTGCTCAACAAAGCGTTTGGTGACAGGCGCATGGTGATTGTCTTGGCCAAAGCCAAGTGTGGGTGTGAGGCTGGCTGAGGTGGCTGCGACTGCGGCACTGGCTTGGGTGATGAAGCGGCGCCTTGAGTTGATGGCTGGGGTCATTGTTGTTCCTCATGATCAAAAGATGTTTACGCCGGGCCAACGAGGGATTCAGTGGCTTACTCAAGCGTATATTGCTCAATAAATTTCATCACCAAAAGGCGCTTACTTGAATCGGTGTTTATACGGTTTGTCCTCTGCATCAGTAGGGCAGTGATGAGCCTAGGACAATCCGGTACGAGAATCTTTTGGAAATGCATTTCTTGGCCTCATGGGCTCATGGGTTCATGATGGGCTAAAGGGTATGGGGTTATTACGCTTGAGAGGTCTTG
>DAISKH010000058.1:0-10127 GCA_036821105.1 Limnohabitans sp. | reverse complement strand
TCATGGGTTCATGATGGGCTAAAGGGTATGGGGTTATTACGCTTGAGAGGTCTTGTTGGAGGCGAGACAATGCTCACCAAGACTGCATTCGTTGCTAGGTCCGTGAAATTCAAGAAGAGACTGGATGCCCAATTCGATTTGAAATCAATCCGCTTTCGTTTGAAAGGCACCGAGCTCTTTGGGGTTGCCTTCACGCGAGTTGCCGCATTCACAGTTCACAGTTCACAGTTCATTGCTCTTCATCCCCAGCCCAACTCCCACCGTTGGGTAAGCCACGAAAGGAAACAACAACATGGCCTTGAAAATCAACTCGATCCCACGTGTTCATCGATCGGTGTGCGCAGCACTTTTGGCTTTCTTGGGAGGAGCTGCCGCATTGGCCCAGGTCAACAGTTCTTCCCAGCCGAATCCTTCAAGCGTTAGCATCGACTATGATGCCAAAATACGGCAAGAGTTGCAGGCCGCTAAAACTGATGCTGAGTTCGAATTTTTAGGCACTCTAGGACGCATTTGTCTTTTGCCTCAATCGAGCGACGTGGATACAAGCGACAATGTTGCCCCCTACGTAGCCGATCCGAGTAAAGCTCCAGCAAGACAAACTTGGTACGCACCCAGTGCCAAGGTGTTTGATAACTTTTATTTTGTCGGTGGCAAAATCCACTCCGCTTGGGCTTTAAAGACAAGTGCTGGGATCATCATCTTGGATACCCTCTTCACTTACAACTCTCCCGAATTGATTGAAGGCGGTCTTAAAAAACTCGGTCTCAACCCAAAAGACATCAAATACGTCTTCATCTCCCACGCCCATCAAGATCACATCGGCGGCGCGGAGTATTTACAAAAGAAGTATGGTGCCAAAGTGGTCATGGGAGACTTGGATTGGAAGTTGGTGGAGACGTATCCCCACCGCTACCAGGGCATGGCGCCTAAGAGAGATATCACGGCCACAGATGGCATGAGTATTCAACTGGGTTCTGACACCATTCATATCTGGCTCACACCGGGACATACTCCCTCCACTTTGTCATACACCTTCACGGTGAAAGACCACGGTAAGCCAATCAATGTGGTTTACTCAGGAGGAACGGCATTCAATTTTGTGAACAAAACCCCTGATCCAGGGATCCAAAATTTCCAAATCTACATTGATTCACAAAAACACATTGCTCAAAAAGCGGCCGAATCAGGTGCCACTGTGGTGATCTCCAATCACTCGGAGTTCGATAACGCAGTGAATAAGAACCGAATGCTCGCAGGACGTGGACAAGGCCCCCATCCTTACGAAATTGGACAAGACTGGGTGCAGCGCTATTTCTCAGTGATGCAGCACTGTGCACGTGCGGCTCAGCTCAATTTGGAGAAGATCAGAGACACGAGCGGCAAGGGTGCTTGATGTCTTCAAGCCCTTTTGTGAACCCGGTAAGGGTTGCAGGGGGCAACGTTTAGACGCTGAGGTTCATGGGCCTCAGTGTCCCTCTTCTAGTGACTGAGTCAAAATAGAGGAGCTGATGTGTTTGGCCTGATCGTGCTGCTGGGCATGCGACTCAAGGGGAGACGCTTCCAACCCTTCTTGCCCGTCTTCGGTGCTTGAGCCCAGGTCTGGGTGGAGTTTAGGCCTGGGTTGGCGCTTGGCGGCTTTGGCCAAGAGCTCAATGTAGAAGGCTGTGTGACCCCCGGCCACGACCTCATTGATGCGTGCATTGATCTCTTTGGGGTGTACCATTTGAGCTTCGCTCTCAATGGCTCCCAAGCGGACATCAAAGTCCCAAAAATCATGGCCCGCAGGCAATGCTTTTTTAGACTCTCGTCGCATATACTTTTTGATATCGTGTTTGATGCTCTCCAAGAGCCTCTCAGGGTGTTTGCCCTCAACGTGGAGTTGGTAAGTTTTCTTCATCCCTTATATTAACCGCATAATGAACACTTAGCGTGTTTCTTTTTTTACTGAAATTGATTGAACGTATCCCATGAATTCAAAACCTGCGTTAATGCTTTTGCCTGGCCTCATGTGCAATGAAGCGGTCTGGACACCATTGCTTGGAGATTTAGAGACTCTTTTTGACTGCCATATCGTGGACCACGGATTGGCCGATGATTTGAGCGTCATGGCGCAAAACGTCCTAGCCTCAGCGCCTGATCAGTTTTATGTGGCGGGGCACTCCATGGGAGGACGAGTGGCCTTGGAGGTTTATCGCTTGGCGCCCAAGCGCTTAAAGGGAATGGTTTTGATGGATACGGGGTTTTTACCCTTGCCCGCGGGCCAAGCGGGCTTAGACGAGCGGGCCAAACGACAGGTTTTACTCGATTTGGCGCATCAAAAGGGTCTGCGTGCAATGGCCAGCGAATGGGTCAAAGGCATGGTGGCTCCTAGTCGCCTACAAGATCTAGCCTTGATCGAGTCCATCTTGGCCATGTTTGATACCAAAACGGTGACTCACTTTGATCATCAAATCCGTGCCTTACTCAATCGTCCGGATGGCTCGCCTGTCCTTCAGTCGATGAGTTGTCCCGTGAGTTTGATTTGTGGTGAACTCGATGCGTGGTCTCCCGTTTCTCAGCACGAGCAGATGTCTGAGTTGTTGAGCACACACCCGAGTGTTCAAGTGATCCAAGGGGCCGGTCACATGTGCACCATGGAAGAGCCTGAGAAAGTGGCCCACGCCATGCTGAGTACCTTAGAGCGGATGAATAAGTGACTCAGTCCTCTTCACTAGAGTTGAAAGCCCTTAGCATTTGATTTCTTCTAGGGATGGTTTGATTTTTTTTAAATCTTCATTGGGCATGATCATCACTAAGCTATGAATTTGCACAAACTCGATCTCACCTCGTTGTCCTTGTTCAATTTGGTGGCTCGAACTGGCAGCATCAGCCAAGGAGCCGAGTTGGCCATGCTGGCCGTTGGGGCGGCGAGTAAGCGAATCACAGATTTGGAGAATGCCTTTGGTGTTGAGCTCTTGACGCGTCACTCCAGAGGCGTTCGACTCACTGCGGCAGGCCAGACGTTATTCCTGCACATTCAGCGCCTTTTGGGTGATATTGAGCTCATGGGTGCGGATCTCTCGGACCATGCCAAAGGATTGATCGGGGTTGTGAGACTTTGGGCCAATACCTCAGCGATTACTCAATTTTTACCCTCAGGACTGGCCCAGTTCACTCAACAACAACCGCAAATTCGCATTGAATTGAACGAGGCTGACAGTGCCGAGATTGTTTTGGCGGTGTTGGATGGTCGGGCCGATATGGGGATTTTTGCCGACCGTACTCCAACCATGGGCTTAGAGGTGACGCGCTACAGCAGCGATCACTTGGTCTTGGTTGTCCCTAGGAATCATCCCTTGGCTCGGCGCAAGAAAGTCTCCTTTGCCCAAGCCGTGGAGTATGAGTTTGTGAGCCTCACGCAGACCACCTCCTTGGCCAATCGATTGGAGAGTGAGAGTGCACAGTTGGGTAAACCTCTTCGCATCCGAATTCAGGTGAGAAGCTTTGATGCGATGTGCCAAATGGTGGCGGCTGGTCTGGGGATCGCGATCTTGCCCGAATTGGCGGCCAAGCCCTTGGTGCGCTCTCTAGCCCTTTGCTCCATCGCATTGGATGAAGCCTGGGTGCACCGAGAGTTGCTCTTGGGGGTGCGTGATTTGGGGGCCATGAGTAAGCCAGTTCGCACGCTGTGGGATCACTTGTGCGGATAGCACGTGGTTACTTTAGCAAAGCTTACACATTAGCCAAGCTCACCCATAAGCCAAGCTCACTCATAAGCCAAGCTCACCAGGTCAGGGTGACTCCCAGCTTTCGTGGTTGACGAAAGCTAGCTTGACCAAATTGTCATTCACACATTGAATCTTTTTCAATAGACTTCCTTCCCTGAAGTGAGCGCATGAAGTCCCAGATCTCCTGACTTGTCTAAACCCAACGAGTCCAGCTCTGATGTCTTGGCGATGCAGGCTTAATCACTTTAATTCCCATTCATTTTGAGACAAATCCCATGAATACATTTGCAACCTTTCGATTGATTTTGAGGCCAACCCTTGCATGTTTGCAGGTGTTGGCTCTGACTGGTTTGGCTTTCAATGGAGCCCAGGCCCAGGACAAATACCCCATGAAGCCCATCACCGTGGTGGTCCCCCAGGCCGCGGGTGGTGCCAACGACGCGATTGCGCGCGTGATCTCCCAAAGACTATCGGAGCAAATGGGCCAACCTTTCGTGGTGGACAACCGCACAGGCGCAGGCGGCAACGTGGGCACAGCCCTGGTCGCCCATGCCAACGCTGATGGCTACACCGTGATGGTGACAGCCGACAGCGCCATGGTGATTAACCCAGCACTTTATAAAAACACGGGCTTTGATCCCATCAAAGACTTCGAGGCGGTGAGCACCGTTGCCACGGCGGGTTATGTGTTGGTGGCCAACGCCAACTTCCCCCCTAAAACAGTGTCGGAATTGATTTCGCTGGCCAAACAACAACCCGGCAAAATCAACATCGGCTCGGCAGGCAATGGAACTTTGAATCATCTGATTGGGGAGATGCTGGGCAAAGCCGCAGGCATAGAGTTGGTGCACGTGCCCTACAAGGCCTCCTCGGCCGCCGTGACGGATTTGGTGGCAGGTCAGGTGCAAGTGTCGGTGCAAAGCTTACCCTCTTCAATTGCTTTCATCCGCTCGGGCAAGATCAAGGTGCTGGGGGTCGTGAACCCCAAGCGTCTTCCCGCACTGCCGGACTCTCCCACCATTGGTGAGACCCTCAAGGGCTTTGGTTCCACTCCTTGGTACGGGATGTTTGTGCCCGCGGGCACACCCAAGAGCATCGTGACTCAACTCAATGCAGAGATCACCAAGGCACTGGACTCCAAGGACGTCCTCGAGCGCTTGGCAGGTGTGGGGTGTGAGCCTCTTAAATCCACCCCTGAGCAGTTTGCCAATTTGGTCAAAGATGATTTGCCCCGCTGGGCCAAAATCGTCAAGGCCTCAGGCGCCACCATTGATTGATGGGAGCATGAGCGTGAAGAGTGAAGCGTTAAAGCCCGGGGCCTTGGAGGGCCTACGAGTCATCGAGATGGGGCAATTGATTGCGGGCCCCTTTGCCGCCAAGACTTTGGCAGACTTTGGTGCGCAGGTGATCAAGATTGAGCCCCCACAAGGTGGGGACCCACTGAGAAACTGGCGCATGATTCAAGATGGAACGTCGGTGTGGTGGCAAGTGCAGTCCCGCAACAAGCAGTCGATTGCGCTGGATCTGCGCTCCCCTGAGGGGCAAGATATCGCGCGCCAATTGATTGCGACAGCCGATGTTCTGATCGAGAACTTTCGACCCGGTACCCTGGAAGGTTGGGGCATGGATTATGAGACTTTGTCGCGCGAGAATCCTGGCCTGGTGATGCTTCGAATCTCTGGCTATGGGCAGACGGGTCCGTATCGGGATTTGCCTGGATTTGGCGCCATTGGTGAGGCCATGGGGGGTCTTCGGCACTTGACGGGCGAGACTGGTCGCGTGCCAGTGAGGTGCGGCATCTCTATTGGAGACACGTTGGCCGCATTGCACGGCACCATTGGGGTGTTGATGGCGATATACCACCGCAAAGTCAACGGTGGCCAGGGCCAAGTCATTGATGTGGCCTTGAATGAGGCGGTCTTTAATGTGATGGAGAGCTTGGTGCCAGAGTACAGCGCATTTGGTGCGGTGAGGCAACCTGCTGGGTCCGCATTGCCCGGGATTGCGCCATCGAATGCGTACCGTTGCTCGGATGGGGTTGTGCTCATTGCCGGCAATGGAGACAGCATTTTTAAGCGTCTGATGCAAGTGATTGATCGCCTGGACTTGGGGCAAGATCCTGGTTTGGCCAACAATGCGGGCCGGGTGAGTAGAGTCAATGAGTTGGACGCTGCAATTGAGGCGTGGACGTCTGCTCGGTCTGTGAGCCAAGTCTTGGCTTTGTTGGGGGAGGCCAAGGTGCCCGCGGGTCGGGTGTACACTGCCCAAGATATTGTTGAAGACCCCCATTACCAAGCCCGAGAGATGATCCTCAAGCAAACCACCCGCGATGGTCGGGTGCTGGATGTGCCGGGCATTGTGCCCAAGTTGATGGGAACTCCCGGGCAGCTTAGAAGTTCTGCACCTGGCTTGGGAGACGACACTGACGCGGTGTTGACACAGTTGGGACTGGAGATGCAGGCGATAGCTCAGTTGCGAGAAAAAAAGGTGGTGGCATGAAACTCAACTCAGGGATCTCAATGGACAAGCGTATTTACATGCAAGAGGTTGGTTCACGCGATGGTCTGCAAAACGAGGCTGTGTTTGTGCCCACCGAAGAAAAAATTGAGCTCGTGAATGCCCTGTCTCAAACTGGACTGGCCAAGATCGAAGTGACTGCCTTTGTCTCCCCCAAGGCGATTCCTGCGCTAAGAGATGCGGAGCAAGTGATGCGTGAAATCACCCGGGTGCCTGGCGTGGTGTACTCAGCCCTTGTGCCCAACGTTCGCGGTGCTGAGCGAGCCGTGGAGTCCCTCACCGATGAGTTGAATTTGGTCATGTCCGCCAGTGAAAGCCATAACCTCTCCAACCTGAGGATGACCCGTGAGCAATCCTTTGCGGGCCTCCTGATGTTGGCCAAAGAAGTGCAAGCGAGTGCAGTCAAGCTCAATGTGTCCTTGTCCTGTGCATTTGGCTGCCCCATGGAGGGAGATGTCTCCTTTGAGGAGGTCTTGGCTTGGTGTGAGCGTTATGTGCTTGAGCTGGGTGCCACGGGGATCACGCTTTGTGATACCACCGGGATGGCCTATCCGACTCAAGTTGCCGAGCTATGTCGTCGATTCAAGGCGCGTTGGCCCGATACCGAGTTGACCCTACATTTTCACAATACGAGGGGCATGGGCTTGGCCAACGTCATTGCCTCCATTGGCGCTGGTGCCAATCGCTTTGATGCCTCCATCGGTGGGATTGGTGGATGTCCTTATGCGCCGGGGGCTTCAGGCAACGTCTGCACTGAAGAGGTGGTGCATGCTCTGGATCTCATGGGGTATGAGACCGGTGTTGATTTGGCCTTGCTGATCAATGCGGCGCGTCAACTGCCCAACTTAATTGGACATGACGTTCCCAGTCAAATTTTAAAAGCTGGGCGACGGCTTGATCTGCACCCCAAGGTGCAGTGAAGTAGCGCTTTAGGCGAGCTGAGTTTGGGGTTTTTCAATGGGGGCCTCTTTGATGGGCAAGTTCACAAGCGCTGCCAATAAAGCGAGCACCATATCGGCATACCACATCCACTGGTAGTCACCGTCTCGCAAGATCGCGAGTCCACCCAAATAGGCTCCAAAAAATCCTCCCAACTGGTGCGACAAGAGCGTTAAGCCAAAAAGAGTTCCCAAGTACCGTACACCAAAGAGCTTGGCCACAATGCCTGCAGTAGGCGGCACGGTGGCCAGCCAAGTGAGTCCCAATCCCACCGCAAAGAGATAAAAGGTGAGAGCGGTTTTAGGGGCGAGCAAATAAAGCCCAATGAGTAGGGCCCTAGAAGCATACATCCACGCCAAGATGTACTTACTGCGGTAGTGGTTCACGCAGTTGCCCGCCACAATACTGCCCACAATGTTGGACAGCCCAATGATGGCCAAAGACCAACTCGCCACACTTGGGGGGAGGCCACACAAGTTCACTTGGGTGGGCAAATGGGTGATCAAAAAAGCGATGTGAAAGCCGCATGTGAAAAAACCCAAATGGAGCATTAAGTAGCTTGGGTTTTTGAGTGAACTCTTGACCGCTTGCGATAAGCTCTCTTGGTTGGTGTTGGTCGCTTGGGGTGCAGCTTGGCCTTTGGTGAGACGCAAGATGAGCGGCAAGGACAAGAGCGTCATCAAGGCCATCGACCACATGGCGCCCATCCATCCCAAGGCCTCAATCAAGCGCTGCAAAATAGGGGGGAAGACAAACTGTCCCATGGAGCCCCCCGCATTGATCACCCCTGAGGCAGAGCCCCGGGCCTGGGCGGGTAGGCGCTGGGCGCACGCACCAATCAAGACCGAAAAACTTGCCGCCCCTGAGCCCATCGCACTGACAAGCCCAAGGGTGAACATCAGCCCCAAGGCGCTTCCAAGCCAAGGGGTCAAGGCATAACCCAAGGCGAGGAAGCCCACACCACATAAGAGCACAATGCGTGCACCATGTCGATCCGCCACAGCTCCAGCGATGGGTTGAACCGCGCCCCAGACAAATTGTCCCAACGCCATGGCCAAGCTGATGCTAGCCATCCCCAATCCCGTCGAGGTGTTGATGGGACCCACATAAAGTCCCATCGATTGGCGTGTTCCCATGGTGACCATCAAGATGCCAGAGGCTAAGAGAGTGGTCCACAAAACGGTTGGGTCTTTGAATGCTTTGAACATGGCGGGATGTTGGGGGTAATTGAAGCCTAGAAACGACTAGGCATGTGAGACTGAAAAAAGCAGACTGTTAATTCAAGGGGTCGATTGGCTTAGCCACGCCCAACGAAGGGCATTTGAGTTGCCATGATGGTGGTGAAGAGCACATTGGCGCTTAGGGGTAAATGGGCCATGTTGAGCACCGTTTGAGTGACGCTCTCCATGTCCATGCGGGCCTCTGATTTGATGCTTCCATCGGCTTGGAGGATGCCAGCCGCCATTGCGGTGGTCATGTCCGAGGCCACATTACCGATGTCGATTTGACCCACGGCGATGTGATGGGCTCGTCCATCCAAGGCGGCTGCCTTGGTAAGACCTGTCATGGCGTGCTTGGTGGTGGTGTAGACCATGGAGCCAGGCCTAGGGGTGTGGGCTGAGATCGAGCCATTGTTAATGATGCGTCCACCCTTGGGGTCTTGATGCTTCATTAATCGAAAAGCGTGGGACAAGCAGTAAAAGGAGCCATTCACATTGACATCGACCGCACGCCTCCAGTCCTCTGCTTGGATGTCTTCTGGGCTTGCGCCGCTGGGGAATACGCCGGCATTGTTAAACAGTAAATCAAGCCGTCCCCAGTGCTTGTGCAGGGTGTCAAAGGCGTTGCGAACTTCTTCGTCTTTGGCAATATCAGCCTGAAGCACCAAGGCTTGTGAGGCCTCAAAGGTGAGGCTCTCAAGGAGCTCGTCAATGATTTGGGTTCTTCGGGCTAGAAAGGCCACATGCCAGCCGGCCTTCAGGAGTGCCGTGGCCACCGCTTGCCCGATGCCAGAGCTCGCTCCGGTGACCATGGCGTAGCGAGGGTTGTCCAGTGTGGGGTGCATGGGGTGCATGGGTTGCAAGGTGTGCATGGGGTGAATTCTTGAGGGTTAAAGGATGGAATCATACGACCATTTGAGTGGCTTGAATTGGACACAAAATCGAACCATGAAGTAGAGTCACCCTTAAAGTCAAAATTCTTGACTTGGCTGTAAAAACGATTGCTCTAGATCCCCCCTTTGTTGATCGAGCCTTCGGTACCCCTCAGGCAGGAGTGACCTCACTTGCTCTCCAAATCAACGCAAATCAAGGCCAAGCTAGACTAAGCTAAAAATACCAAGCCCCCTAGCGTTACACTTTACCGAGATTGAATCGCCCCGAACGTTTCTAAACAGATCCTGTTTTTATACCCTATCCTGAGTCCCTATACTTTGGCACTAACCATGACCCATCAAACCTTCACACAAACCATACTCTATACCGCAGAGAGCGGAGAGGCTTTATTTAAAGAGGAACAGATCGTCCTCGATCAAGGCAAGCCCCAAGCTTTGTTGTCTCACTTGATGCCCAGCGAGGGCTACCAGCTTCGACACAGCCCGGTGGGGTTTGAGAGTGAGTTTCATTGCACCACCACACCGCAGTGGGTGTTCATCTTGGGGGGGCAGATGGAGATCATCTTGCACAATGGCGAGTCGCGCATTTTTAAACCAGGGGAACATTTTTATTCCGCTGATACGCCACCCCAGGGAGTAGCCTTTGACCCCCAACGCCATGGCCACCGTTCAAGACAAGTGGGTCCTCATCCGCTAGAGACTCTTTTTTTAAGAGCTGACCTGAGCAAGGGTTAAATTGCCCAGAGCCCAGAGCCCAGATCTTAGTGCCTTTGATTTCACTCTAGGACTTTAAGTACAGGCATCTAGTGGAGGGAAATGGCGAATCATTGAAAGAACCAGACTGAAGACCA
>DAISKH010000057.1:16132-17802 GCA_036821105.1 Limnohabitans sp. | reverse complement strand
CCGTCAGGAGTGGCGAGAAGCCGAACCCAAAATGGCATCACTTTTCACCTCATTTCTCAAAAGTCACTCCATTGTTTAACCCTTAAGGATTGAAGACATGAGCTTACAAGTAAGACGAGTCGTGACTGGACATGATCACAACGGGCATGCCATCATTGAGATTGATGAAATCGCTCAAAACGTCATCAACAACCGACCTGGCGCGACCTCTAGCGTGGTCTGGTCCACCCAAGGCTTTCCGGTCAACAATGATGGCTTTGAAGATCCCACGAAAACGAGCTTTAAAACGACGATTGACAATGGCACGATTTTTAGAGTGGTGCGATTTGAGCCCGGTGTTTCACCTCGAAATCACCGGACAGACTCGATTGATTATGCTGTGGTGATCAGTGGAGAGATCGACATGGAGCTTGACAACGGGGTGGTGACGACTCTTAGGGCTGGAGATGTGCTCATCCAACGCGGCACTGTTCACAATTGGGTCAACAAAACCCAAGAGATTTGTATCATTGCTTTTGTTTTAATCAGCTCCAAGCCCGTCAGCGTGAATGGTCAACCACTCAATGCCGTGGGCTAATATCATCCGAATCACATCGCCTCAATCTTTGCCGCTTTAACGGCCTCTTTCATTCGAGATACCTCACCTAGAAAGAAAGTATTGATCTCCTGCGTGTTTCGATTGTCAGGGAAATAACCGTCCCGCTGCATGATGCTTGCGACTGCCGGTACGGTCAAACTCTCTCGAATAGCAGCGTTCAACTTGTCCATGACGGGTTTGGGTGTTTTACCTGGAGCAAAAAAGATGCCCCAAGAACCCACCGGCTCAAATCCTGGGGTCAAGTCTTTCAGTAAGGGCACATTGGGCAGTTGGGCAAATGGTTTAGACCCCGTGAAGGCCAAAGCCCTCACACGTCCTTCATTCACCAAACTCAGGACCGAGGGTGGTGTGACAAACATCAACTGAATACTGCCACCGAGTAGTCCAGTCATGACTTCCGAGGCTCCCTTGTAGGGGATATGTTCCAAAGTGATACCGGCCTTTTGTGCAAACATCTCTGTGGCCAAATGAATGATGTTGCCCACACCTGGTGAGCCATACATCAGTCTTTCTTTCTTGGACAATTCAATCAAATCTGGGATGCTTTTGACATTTGATTTTGCGTCGACCAGGACCAACATGCCGTCCAAAATTCCCACGCTCGCCACAGCCTTCAAGTCGGTTGACAAATCAAAGCCAAGGTTTTTGTAAATGTAGGGGGTTGAGGAAATCGATGAGCTTGAAAATAAGAGTGTGTACCCATCGGGATTGGCCTGGGCAACACTCCTTGCTGCAATGGTGCCGTTCGCACCCAAACGATTCTCTACATAAAAGGATTGATTGAGTGACAAGGTCAGTTGTTGCGCGACGGTATGGGCTTGGATATCAGGACCACTGCCAGGGGCAAATCCAACAAAAATTCGCACGGGGTGGTTAGGATAGACCGGGCTTTGAGCGAGCACAAAGTGGCTCAAAATCAATCCAAAGATAAAAACCAAAGTCGTGCGCATGATGGGTAGCTCCGTTTGAATTTTTTAAGCGATTGAAGCGCTTAATTTTTTCCCTCGCCGATAGCAATCTAATCCGTTATCGATACGATGTCAATTGGAATCATTTTGATTGGAAATATTTT
>DAISKH010000057.1:10981-16032 GCA_036821105.1 Limnohabitans sp. | reverse complement strand
GGAAATATTTTCATGAATGCCACCCACTCTTAAGCGTAATTCAAGACCAGAGCCTCTCTAGCCTTTGATCGATCTGTTGAAAATCATTCTCATGAACGAAGAGCATGATCCGTATCCATGCCAATCACATCGACTAGGAGATACCCTAGGAGGTGAAAACATCAATTGGACTAAAGTCTGACCTTAAGGCCCATTAATTTTGCAGACGCGGCTCAAGCGTTTTTACACCATTCAACGATACGACAACATGTTTCTCAAACCTCTGATCACTCGCACCTTGCTCTTAGCCTTTATGACCACAGCACTGAACTCGTGGGCACAAATTGCACCGCCCCGGACTTGGCCTGAGCTCAAGCAAGCGGTTCAAGAGCGCGTGAACGCCCAACGCTACCCTATGACAGGTTTTGATGCGCGAGAGGTGGAACAAATTTTGGCGAACATCAATTCGCTAGACAGAGACGAATGGGCCAAAGCCTGGATTGCCGATGGGGATAACCACTTCAAATTGGCAATGAAACTTGCTGCCAAAGAACCCAGTAAAGCTCGGGAAGAATACTTTGCCGCATGGCGCTACTACGGCTTTGGTGCTTGGCCTACACAAAACTCTTCGGAAAAAAAGCATGCCTTTGAACTCTCAACCCAAGCCTTCCGAGCTTACGCTGCGCTCTCTAACCCCAGGATCGAAGTGCTTCGAATTCCTTTTGAAGGCAAGGAAATCGTGGGCTATTTACAAAAACCCAAAGGTGTACACAAACCTCCTTTGGTGATCTCAGTAGGAGGGCTTGATAGCTACAAGGAGTTTGTCGTCGATCAATTTGGACCCGATTATCTAAAAGCCGGGCTCGCCTACTTGGCACTCGATATGCCTGGCACAGGGGAAGCCCCCGTCAAAGTGGATGTGGGCAGTGAGCGCATGTTCACCAAGGTGATCGATACCCTACAAACCCGCACCGACATCGATGTCAACCGCCTGGGTTTTCAAGGCGTGTCATGGGGCGGACACTGGGCTGCTCGCATTGCCTATGACGAACCTAAACGGCTCAAAGCTGTGGTGGTTTGGGGAGGACCCGTGCACGAATACTTTCAAAGAGATTGGCAACTCAAGGCTTTGGGAACCCGGGAGTATTTATTCGATCTCTTCCAAGCCAGAGCAGCAGTCTACGGGGTGGACACATTGGAGGACTTCTTGGCCTTTGGACCCAAGATGTCTCTCAAGGATGCAGGCAAACTGGGTCTACCCTCTGCCCCCGAGTTGCTGGTCAATGGAGACAAGGACAGCCAAGTTCCTATCGAGGATGTTTATATTTTGCTAAAAAATGGAGACCCCAAGGATGCTTGGGTCAACCCCACAGGTGGGCACATCGGACGGGGAAAGGGATGGTCTGACGGAAGGATTTTGACGGACGTGATCGTGCCGTGGTTTTCGCACAAGTTAAAGCCTTGAACAATAATCAAGGTGATTTAAAGCCAAAATCAATCAACGCCTGTTCCAAGAGTTTATTCCTTTGAACCTTGGCACTGGCGGTCATGCCAATGTTTTCAAACGTGTCGATGAACTTAACATAACGGGGAACTTTAAAGCCCGCACATCGCTCACGGGTCCATTCAATCAACTGCTCTTCACTCAAGGTGGAACCCTCGACTTTGATCACATAAGCTGCAGCGACTTGCAAGAGTCTGGGATCAGGAACCCCAACCACCTGAGACTGCTTGATCTCGGGGTGCCCATTCAAGACATTTTCCACATCGGCAGGCGCCACATTTTCACCCCCCACCCGAAACATGTCCTTGAGTCGGTCGATAAAACATATGCGCCCGTCCTCGTCAGCAACCCCCATATCCCCTGTGTGCAACCACCCATCTGAATCGATGACCTTGGCTGTGGCCTCTGGCATTTTGTAGTACCCCTTCATCACGGACCATCCACGGATACAAATCTCTCCCGGCTCGCCAGGCTTTAATTCTTCTGTGGTGTTTTCTTTGAAGATTTTCACCTCGAGCTCATAAAGAGGAAGTGCAAAACCCTTCAGACGCTTCTCAGGGTCTTCATCAAATGGGGTCAATACACAATTGGGAGACGATTCGGATAACCCGTACCCTAGCCCGATGTCAGTCATTCCAAAGCGGTGAACCAATTGGTGAGCGACTTCTGAACCGACTGCAGCCATCCCTCCCCTCAATTTCAAATTCATGGTGGCAAACTCAGGATCGTTCATCAGCATCAAAAACATGGTCTCATTGGCCGAAGTCATGGTGCACTGTTCTTGTCGCATGACTTTGATAACAGTTGGGACGTGAAACGAGGCCGAGGTGATGTAACACGCACCGGAGACCATGGAGGCGATCATGGACAGGGTGGTTCCCGCGACGTGAAAGAGTGGTCTGCCACTGAAATAGCGATCGGTACTATTAAGACCCAGTCGTTTGGAGACATGCCATGCATCGAGAATTAAATTTTGATGCGTGAGCATGGCGCCCTTGGGATAGGAGGTTGTCCCTGAGGTGTACTGAATGAGGGCCACATCGCCTGGTTCAACCTTGGAGGCTTGGGCCAAGACACCTTGCCCGATCTTCATAAATTCAGCCATGGACATAGCCCCAGTAGGAACGTTGTCCCCCAAGACGACCACTTGCCTTAAAAGTGGCAAAGCAGCATCAGGCAGTTGGGTGTGCAGTCCGGGCGCAATGGAGCCCAGCATTTTGATGAAATCAATGTTTAAAAACCGGTCCACCACAAAGAGAAGTTTAGAGTCTGACTGATGCAAACAGTAGCGTAATTCTTCAGCTTTGAACCGAGTGTTGACCGAAATCACCACCCCACCGATCCATTGCACAGCATAGGCTAGCACCACCCACTCGACACAGTTGCCCATACAAATCGCAATGTGGTCCCCTGCCCCTAGACCTAGACGAGTCAAACATTGGGCAGTTTGCTGTACCCGTTCAAGCAGTTGTGAATAGGTGACTCGCTGGCCCTCAATCACGAGTGCCTCTTGATGGCCCCACAAAGAATGGGCCCTCAATAGTCCCTCAGGAATGGTTCGAAACTCAGGGTGGCTCTCAACTTTGCCGACGAGCTGGGCTAAATTTTTCTTCATGAACTTAAAAAGACTTTCTCAATCTAGAACTGACTTGGTATTAACTTGATGTTCAAGTCGAATTTTTTCCAGTATAAAAGATGAAGCACATGAAGGAGATCGGTGATGACCCCCAAGAACACGATGATTCACAAATTGCTCAGCACGTTCGTTTTGGGTCTCATGTTAATGAGCCACAACTCAAATGCCCAAGACTTCCCCTCTCGTTCCATCAAAGTGATTGTGCCCTACGGCCCTGGCGGCGTGGACCTGCAAGTAAGAGCCATGGTCCCTACCCTCACCAAGTCACTGGGACAGACTGTTGTCATTGAAAACAAAGAGGGCGGTGGTGCGACCGTGGGGACATTGGCGGTTAAAAATGCACCCGCCGATGGCTACACCTTACTCTTCACGGGAACTTCAGCCTTGGCGGTGGTGCCCCACTTGAGAAAAAACGTGGGCTTCTCCATGGACGACTTTGTCGCCATCGGCAATGCCACGAGCACCCCCTTGGTCGTGGCCACCCGCATTGACACACCGTACACGACGTTATCGGAGTTGATTGCATACGCACGCGCCAATCCTGGAAAAATCAACATGGGAACAGCTGGGATTGGGACGTCCACCCACATGGCAGGCGAGAGTTTCCAAATTGCTGCTGACATCAACTTCACCCACATCCCCTACCGTGGGGTGGGAGCGGCCACCCAGGCCATCTTGGGTGGCAACAGCGATATTGTGTTTGGACTCCCAGGGGTTGTGGCGCCTCATGTGCTCACTGGGAAAATGCGGGTCTTGGCCAGCATGGGGACCAAACGCTCAGAATTTTTTCCCAATCAACCCACGCTGGTGGAGTCGGGCTACAACGTCACTGAAATTACCCGTTTTGGCTTCTTTGCCCCCAAAAATACGCCCGCCAGTGTTCAAACAAAACTGATCGATGCTGTGTCCCGCGCTGCAAGAGACCCGGACTTCATCACTTCCATGCGAGCGAGCAGCACCTCGGTGCTTTATTTGAACCCGGCTGAACTCAAAGCGGCCGTGGAAGACGAATCAGCCTACTGGTCCAAGATCCTCAAAAACCCCAAACTCAGTAGTCTGCTTGAATAGCACTACCCTTCTTGATCACTCCTTGGGCTGCCAAGTCACACCCAAGTAGGCATTAAAGCCAGGTGTGGCATAGCCATTGGCCAATTGATAGAACCGATTGGTCACATTGTTCAAGCGCGCCAAAACTCGCCACTCATCATTCAGGGGCTTATTGGCCATCAGGTTCACTAAGCTGTAGGGCGCTAGACGATTTGTATTGGCCGCATCATCAAAGCGCTCTCCCACATACTGAAGCTCTGTTCCCAGCGTCCAGCCAAAGGCGGGCACTTCGGCAAAAAGAGTTGATTGCTGACGGGCACGTCTGGCCAAGTATTTGCCGGTGTCTTGATTTTTGGGATTCATCAAGTCCATAGAGCCACCCCATTTAACTCCTCCCACCTGAGTATCCCCACTCAAGGTACTGCCACTCATCCGGGCATGACCGGTATTGCCGTAGCAACCGGCATAGGTCCCCACACCGTTGATACAACGGCCCGGGCCACTCACGTAGTTGATGAGATTGTTGACGTCATTTTGATAGACCACCCAATTGGCGTGATCCTGGGCTGACGCCCAGCGTAGCCCCAACTCTTTATTGTTGGAGGTCTCGGGTAACAAATTCGATACCCCATACACACTAAAGAGTTGGTACAAGGTGGGCGCACGAAATGCCGTTCCTGCTGAGGCAGTGACACGCCATTGAGGTGAAAGGGTGAAGCCATAATTCAATGCTCCCGTGGATTTGGAGCCAAACTGACTGTCCGCATCACGTCTAGCATTCGCTTGCAAGGCATGTTCCCCAAGCTTTAATCCATACCCAAGAGCCAACGCATTTTGAGCCCTGAGCGTGTTTGCACTGGGCTGGGTCCCTGAGTTTTGCAGTCT
>DAISKH010000057.1:0-10881 GCA_036821105.1 Limnohabitans sp. | reverse complement strand
TCGTGGGCGGCACGGAGCCGTAGGCGTCGTAACCTGCTTTGAGCACGTTGTCCAGAAACGTGAGATCGACCTTTTGGTGTTGATCAAGCCTTAAGCCCAAACGTCCTGAGAGTGAACTATTTTTAAATCCATCTTTATCCGGATTGCTACTGCTGGGTTGAGCGTTAAAGCCCGCGCTACGGTCCTCGGCCAGAGCTAGGGCATAGTCAACACGCCCCTCACCGCCTCTCAGGGAGGTGCTGATTTTGGCCGTGTTGTATGAGCCCAAACCCACGCTCACCGATGGTGAAAACCCAGCCACTCCTTGTCGAGTAAAGAGTTGAACCACGCCGGCCACAGCATCGGAGCCATAAATTGCCGCAGCAGGACCACGAAGCACCTCGATGCGTTCAATCTGTGACAAGGGAATGGCCTCCCAAGGCGCACCACCGGTGGACTGTGAATCAAGGCGCACACCATCCACAAAGACAGCCGTGAAACGGCTCTCCGCTCCGCGGATGAAAACGCCGGTTGTCGATGCAGGTCCACCCGTTTGAGAAATCGACACGCCAGGCAAATGAGACAGAACATCAGAAATTGAGGAGGCGCCCATTTTCTCAATTTGTGCGCGCTCAAGGACACTGATATCGGACAAGACCTCCTCAATCGGAGTCTCTGTTCGGGTGGCCGTCACCACCACGGGCGTCAATACGGCGCTTTGCTGGGCTTGGGAGATGGGGTGAAGACCGAGAAGGGATATGCAGGAAAAAATCAACGGGGCTTTCAAAGCCGCACGACTACAAGATTTGGACAACATGGTGTCATCTTTCTATTCAAAGGTTCATCCCCCAACGCTCCCCGTTGGTGGATATGACCAGAGCCCATGAAGAGAAAGCTGCAAAGCAACCGCAGAAGGGCTACACACGAGCGCACCCCAACCATCCAATTGGCAATGCATGAATTCCCACGTTCATGGATTCCACGAGTTGAAGCCGGTATCCGGGCTGATGAGATCAGAACTTGACCTTCCCAAGCCCTAGGGCTCAGTGGTATTTGAAATTCCTTGTGTCAGTGAAGACACCCTCATTCACCGTTGCGGGGACAGCATGGTCGCTCTCTCGAACTCCAATTTCCCGTTGAACTGTTTCAGTTTGAATCAGAAACGAGCACTTCAAATTTGATGTTAGCACAGTTGAACAAAGAGCAGCAACCTGAGAAACCTCAAAGAGATGATTGAAATGCAATCAAATGAGTTAATCGCAACTGCTCACTTTTCCAACACATCCATATGTGAATTTTTCACAATGAGTGCAAATTTATCCATCTCCGCTTTTTTAAAAACAGAGAACTCCGCAGGACTCAACAAGGTCGCATCTCTAGAGGACTCTTTGTAGAACTTCACGACTGAGGGCAGCGTCATGGCTTTTTTACTCGCGAGGTAAACCTTCTCGATGACGGCCTTGGGTGTCCCCGCGGGAGCCTCCAGGCCGGTCCAGACCGAGGATGTGAATCCTGGGAAAACCTCAGCAAGTGTTGGTACAACAGGAAATGCAGGGTCCCTTTTATCGGAGGTGATGGCGAGTAGTTTTAATTTTTTGGATTCGATCAAACCAAAGGCCGAGGTGTCTGCAAAGAGAAAATCCACATCGCCAGCCAACACAGCATTGGTCGCAGGCGAGGTGCCTTGAAAAGGGATATGCTGCACTTTGGTGTTGAGGTTCATGTTCAACAGTTCACCCGAGAGGTGCGGCAAACTTGCATTACCGGAGGATGCAAAATTCATCTGAGAACCATTTTTCTTTAATAAAGCGATGAATTGGTTCAAATCATCGACATTGGACTTGGCCGGTACCACCAAATACAAGGACGTGAAGGACAACGTGGTGATGGCTTGCAAACTGCTCAAATAGTCATAGGGCAGTGACTTCATGAGTAAAGGAGCGATCGCGTGTTGTGTTGAGCTCAGCAACAAGGTGTAGCCATCGGGCTTGGCCTTGGCCACAAAAGAAGCGGCAATGGTGGTTCCTCCCCCAGGCTTACTCTCCACCACAACCGATTGACCCCACTCTTGACTCAAGACAGAGGCTATCATGCGTGCCAAATTGTCCGCCCCACCCCCAGCAGGATAGGGATTGATGATGGTCACAGGCCTAGAGGGATAACTCAGGCTGGACGCAGATCCCACAGCCACTGCACCTGCGCCTACACCTGCAGATGGCTCAGTGCCACTTTGTGCTTGCGCCAAAGCATGCAGTGATGAAAGCGAGAAGATGGCCAGACCCACTGAGCTTAACCACCTCCGAGAAAAACAAGCCACACAATTGAAATTCACCACAACCGGGTCCTACTCTTCAACATTGAATATTAACAATTGAAAGCCAACAACTGAATATGAACTATTGGATCATCACTCCGGCTTAAAGCCAGCCCCCTTCAATAAATCGTGACTCAAACTGAGCTCTGCATTGATGTAGCGTGAGAACTGAGTCACACTCTCGTTGACACCTTCGATACCGTTTTGGGCAAAAACGCCAGACCTCACCAATTCTGTGACCGAGTCATTGGCCACGGTATTGAGGTACTGCACTTTTTCAGAGGAAACGCCTTTGGGTGCCCAAATACCATACCAACTCATGAACTGAAACCCAGGCAAACCACTCTCATCTGCGGTTGGAATTTCTGGCGCCAAAGGGCTGCGTTTGATTGACGTTACCACCACCGGGTGCACCTTGCCCGTCTTTGCCATCGGCATCAAAGAAATAATAGAGTCGAGCAAAATTTGTGAGTGACCGCCTGCCACATCCACCAACGCTGGCGCTGTCCCTTTGTAGGGAACCAAAGAGAATGTCAAATTTGACTTCTTTGCCATAAATAGTGTTGCCACATGACTTGGTGCACCCATGGCAGGAATGGCTACGTTCCACTCCTCAGGATGCGACTTGGCGGAGACGATGAGTTCACTCAATTTCTTCTCTTTCAAATTGGGAGAAATCACCATCAAAAGCGGTGCCTCGCCCACCCTGGCGACTGGTAAAAAGTCGGTGATCGGATCGTAGGGAACATTGTTCATCACTTCTCGGGCCAATATGTGAGTTGCCGCTGAGAAAAGTAATGTATAGCCATCGGGCGTTGCAGTTTGAACCACTTTACTGCCAATCGTGCCGTTTCCACCGGCTCGGTTATCCACCACAATACTCACGCCCAGTTTGCCCTGCATTTGTTTGGCCACCAAGCGAGCGGCAGTGTCAACCCCCCCTCCTGGCGCAAAAGGCACAATCAGGCGAATCGGTTGATCTGGATATTTGCCCAATTCCTCTGAGTGGGAAAATTGAATCGGCAACAAGCCCCATAGGGCGATGACCAAGAGACGTTGAATTGACTGTTGATTGATTAACATGCGCTCATCTCTTCTATGGAATTGATACTAACCTCCATGGCGTCCAACACCAGAGCCAACTCTTTGTCGGAGAGGGTCACCATGTTGCGAGCCACGTCATCGAGCATGACACTTAACTGACTGCGAAATCGTTCGCCCTCCACCCGGTATCGTTCGATGAAGCTACGAATGGAGTCAGACTTAGAGAACTTATTGGACAAGAACTCCAAGATCAAAGGCTCAATGTCTTGGGTATCCACACCATCATCGTAGCTGCATTGACAATTATTCAAAGCGGGAATACCCGAGCGACTCACGCGCCGCCATTGACCAAACAATCGCAACGCTCGGCCCAGATGTCCAAGGCGAGAGACTGATGAATTTTGAGCTCGCACACCTAAAGTCAAGGAAGGACTGATGGTCGATTGTGATCTAACCGAGCTTGGCAAGACAGACTTCAACGTGCGGCCCGGCTTGAACGCCGAGCTTACACCAGGGGTAGAGATGTTCATGTCAGACCTTCACTTTTTTAAGGTTGGGAAAAGTCTTTTTTCTTCTTCAGCGCTCAAGACCAGATGATAATCTTCACGAGCCTTTTCTAAGCTCACATAGCCCATCTCCAAGTCTTTCAAAATGGATTCGCGTCTCCTCGCTTTAGGGTCCCCAAAACCTCCACCCCCACCTGAATGAATGACATAGGCCTCGCCTGCTTTGAGCCTCACATTAACTTTACCGGTGTTGTAGATTTTCAGCTCACCCGATTGGCTTCTGACCCCAACTTGGTTGCCCAAAGCACTTTTACCACCATTCAAGCCCCAAGGCGGGTTATTCACACGGTCGATACGGGTTTGGCAATTGACACCTGTGAGCGCTCGAACCTCGGCTTCTGCGCCCAAACCGCCGCGGAATTGCCCAGCACCTCCCGAGTCTTGACGAATTCGGTAATACTCCACCACCAAGGGATACTTGTTCTCGACTTGTTCACTCGGACCATTGTGGGTGTCACCGTCGTTCATGCAAACGGTGACATTCACACCATCTTGATCATGCTTGGCGCCCCAACCCCCTCCAATGAGACCGCCGGTATAAAGCCACAACTTACCGTCGCTGGGGTGTATGCCATTGACATTGGCAATGACCAAATCAGCGTGGTGACCCGCAATCACCCGCTCGGGAATGGCCTTGGCCATGGCCTTAAAAATCGTATCGATCACCGTCATAGGATAAGTCATCCAAACGCGCATCGGGGCGGGGTGCACCGCGCTCACAACGGTGCCTTTGGGAATGATCACTTTTAGCGGCCGGAAGTTACCATCGTTGATGGGCAAATCTTGTGACAGTGTCAGACACTTGAACGCGACTTGGGCACAAGCGACTCCAGCACCAGAATTGAAAAACCCCCTCACCTGTGGACTCATCTGGCTCAGGTCCACAGTCATTTCATCGCCTTTTACGCTCACCTTCACTCGAATGGGTACCGGTTGATCCAAATCCACGGCATCATCGTCCATAAAAGACTCGGCCTCATAGACCCCATCGGGCATGGTCTTAACGCAAGCCCGGGCCTCCATCTCGGTGTTGATCATGATTTGCTCAATGCATTGCTGCCAGTGAGTCTCACCAAAACGCTTGAGCATGCTTTGCATGTGTTTAACACCGACCCAACAAGCCGACAATTGGGCCTCCAAGTCTCCCACGGCACGGTCACGTCGTCTCACGTTCATGAGAATAAATTCTTTGATTTCCTCATTGAGAACACCCGCTTGATGGTATTTCACAAAGGGAATCTGTAAACCCTCAGCATAGATGTCTGTGGTCACTCCGTTGAGGACTCCTCCAATGTCTTGCCAGTGGGCCATGCAAGTGGCAAATGCAACGATATGGCCATCGTGAAAAATGGGAATAGAGAAGGTCAGGTGATTCAAATGCGCACCTGTGGTGTACGCATCGTTAGTGAGCAAGATGTCTCCAGGTTCAATTCCCTCCTCGCCCCAAAAAGCCAATTTTGCCTTGACCACATCACTCATGCCGCGAATGAACATAGGGAGTCCCAGCCCAATGGAGAGCGTTTGGCCATGTCGATCAAACAACCCCACCGTAAAGTCAAGGGCCTCGTAGATGATCATGTTGTATGACGTGCGCATTAAAACGGACTTCATCTCCTCGGTGGCTGCCACCAAACTGTTGCGGATCAGTTCTACTGAGATCGGATCGGCTTTGCTCCTTTTTGAGCTTGGGCTCCGTTGGCGTGCAGTTGACTTTGGCACTGGTTTTGAGGCTGATTTCATTAACGACTTTGAAGAGGTTGCACTAGAACTCATTACACTTGCCACCTTAGTTTTTTGACGTGTTGTCGATTGATTTTTGAGCTGAGTCATCTTCACCGCCTCACAAAGAAATTTGAATATGCAAGTTACCAAGATCATCCACTTTGAGGATGTCTCCTGGATAGACCACCGTTGTCGAGGCATGCTCAATGATTAAAGCAGGCCCATGAATGGTATTGTTGGCTTTGAGCTCGCTACGCTCATAGATCGGTGTTGCATGTTCACGGGCTTGGTCAAACATCACTTTTCTCACACCCAAACTGGCAGATTTGGGGGGGGTTTTCGTGCCTTTTGGAATTTTCTCAAGTGCGGGTTTTTTAAGCTCTCCAAGCACTGCACTTCTAAGGCTCACTATTTCGCAAGGTTCATTGGGTGAGCCTCGACCGTACCGCTCGAGGTGAACGGCATCAAACACAGCTTTGAGAGAGTTCAAAGATTTGCCTTTGAAGACCTTGGCAGGAATCTCCACTGTGACGGCATGCTCTTGGCCCACGTAGCGCATATCCAAAAACCGCTTGAAGTGAATTTTGCGCGTGGCAAGCTCAATCGAGCTCAACGATTTGAGGGAGACCTCTTCAATATCAAGAAACCATTGGTTGAGTTCCTCCATGGTGACTTGCATCAAAGGTGTGAATTTTGAGAGGACCACGTCTTTTCTAAAGTCTGCCAAGAGCATTCCAAAAGCTGAGAAGTGACCCGGCGCCCGGGGAATGATGACCTTGGACAAATTGAGTTCTTTGGCCACCATCACAGCATGCAAGGGACCAGCGCCCCCGTAGGCAAACAAATTGGGGAACGCGCTGGGATCCAACCCTCTGTCTGTGGTGACGCCTTTCACTGCGTGAGACATGGCAGCCGCTGCGACTCGCAAAATCCCCAACGCTGCTTGGTGAACGGTAAGACCCAAGGGGTCTGCAATTTTGAGCTTCATGGCCTTGATGGCCGCTTGCTTATCCAGAACCATCTCACCGCCCAAGAAGTGATTGGGATCGAGTCGTCCCAAGATCACATTGGCATCGGTGACGGTGGGCTCAGTACCCCCCAAGCCATAACACACGGGACCGGGCGATGCGCCAGCGCTTTGAGGGCCCACACGCAACGCACCACTCGCACTCAAATGAGCAATGCTCCCCCCACCCGTTCCGACCTCATGGATATCAATCATGGGGGTGAGGAGAGGCAAGCCGCGCAGGTAGCCTCCGATGATGACGCTATTGGCGACCAAGGCCTCTTGGTCTCGAATGACACCTGCTTTGGCTGTCGTGCCTCCCATATCAAAGGCAATCGCATTGTCAATTCCAAGCGACTTACAAAGTGCCTCAGTGCCAATAACACCCGCAGCAGGCCCAGACTCCATCATGCGAACACAATCTTGTCTTGCCTCGGCCAACGAGTAAAGCCCTCCAGTGGACTGAACCACCAGAAACTTCCCGTTGAAGGATACTTGTTGAAGCTCATGCTCAATTTCACCCAAGTATTTGTTCACTCGGGGGCCGACGTAGGCGTTGGCTGCAACGGTGGAGGTCCTCTCAAACTCTCGATACTCTTTGGCAATGTCGGAGGAGATGGAGATAAAGAGATGAGGAAGGCGTTTTTGAATATACTCCCGTGCCTTCATTTCGTGGCTTGGATTGCGATAAGCATGGAGAAACAAAATGGCCAAGGACTCGATCTCTTGAACTCTCAATTGCTCAATGATGGCATCGAGTTCAGACAAATTCAGTGGCCTCAAAACCTCTCCACTGGCAAGCAAACGCTCACCCACCTCAAAGCGTAAATTTCTAGCGATCAAGGGTTCGTGCTTTTGATGACGCAAATTAAATGAATCAGGCCGATTGATTCGACCAATCTCGTAGATGTCTCTAAAGCCCTGTGTGGTCAATAGAGCAGTTTTGGCGCCGCTTCTCTCGAGCATCGTGTTGATCGCTACCGTTGAGCCATGCAAAAACAAATGAGCATCGGTGAGCGCAATTTTTGTTTTTCCAAGCCCTGTCACGATCCCATTCACCAGTCGAGTGGGTGTGGTTAAAGTTTTACCCAAAATCAATTGGGAGCGTTTTGCGTCAAAAACAGCCACATCAGTGAAGGTGCCACCAATGTCAGCGGCCACACGATAGGGGCTTTGTGGAATTTGTTTCATTGTTTTCATGGGTTGGTAAATTGAAAGACCCAACTTGAGCATTGAGGGATGCTTGAATGTTGGTACCCGAAAGATCCCATCTTAAGGACCTCATAGATATAATGTCAATGACAATACTGGTAGATCAGATATACTATTTTTATCATACCAATATAAACTTGTTCACTTCTCGCAAACCAGGAAATCGCCCAATCTTCATGCACTCCAAAGATCCTACATCTCACATCAAACCCAACTTGTGGCGTCTATTTTTGGATTTGGTCGAGATGGGAAGTCTCAGTAAACTCTCCAACGCCCAAGACATCGCTCAACCACAGTTAAGTCGGCAATTGGCGGAGTTAGAGTCCTTGTGCGGTGGCGCATTATTCAAACGCAATGGCCGCGGCATGGCACTCACCGAGTTAGGTCAGTGGTGCTACCCCAGAGTCAAAGATTTGATTCGCCAAAGCGAGCAACTCGAGCATGACATTCGCACCAGTGCAGGCACACCGATTGGCGAAGTTCGCATTGCCTCTATGCCCTCAGCGGTGATCCCCATCTTGCTCCCAGTGATACAAAAAGCCAAATCTCTATACCCAGAGGTCAAACTGATTGTGCAAGAGGCCCTGGACAGCCAGATGGATGAAAGACTGAAAAACGGAAATTTTGATTTGGCGATTCGATATATCCATGCGCAACATTTGAACGACAGCGACGATATTCTTTTAATGGCAGGATCATATCTAGTAGGTCCTAAAGCAGACCGATTGACTCAGAGCAAAACAATCAATTTTGCGGATCTCGCCAATCTCCATTTGATTTTGCCTTGTCGACCTAGCCAGTGGCGTAATCATCTTGATGATGTTGCACTTCAAAAAGGATTCAAACTTCAAGTCATTGAACAAGCAGATTCTTTGGCCTTACAAAAGGCGATGGTACAAAACTCAAGCGAGAGAGGAAAAACTGTCTACACCATCCTGGGTCCACTGGCCATTCAAGATGAACTTTCAAAGAGATCACTTCAGGTGAGTCAAATCACCGATCCTGAGCTCACCCGAGCGGTTGCCATCACAAGTAACCCCAAACAACAATCAACTCAGGCGAAGGAGATGATCAAAGAGCTCATCAAAGTTCAAGCAAGAACAATTTTTAAAGCCCATAAACTTCATTGAGCCCGTCACCGAGGATTCAACCCGGCAAGATCGATTCAACCGAAAGTCTAAAACGAAGATGGGTCATCAAAGGCATATTAAGCTTTTGACAACCCATCCCTCAAGAGAACCGTCAGAATCTATTGGCAACTGAAGTTGGCTGCATTTCCCACATCAGCATTTGGTACGCCCGTAAACTTGGCAGTTTTGGGATAGGCACACAAAGGACGTGTTCTCGAAGTTGGTGCTGTCGAGAAAGCCGATCCGGATGCAACGACTGTGTCAGGGGCAATGCCCTTTTCCACCCAATTCATCAAGGGCGTCAGCATGTCAAATTGATCCGATGAAGGTCCTCCGCTGCAATGGCCCATATTGGGGACCAAATAGAGCCTGGAGAAATTTTGACTACTGCTGTATTTGCTACCAATATTTTTAAAATAGTTGATGGTGTAATTGGCGGACGGCCCCGGATCGCTGGCGCCGTGATACCAAATTACTTTTCCACCCTTGTTGACAAAACCATCAATGTTGGTGGATGCAGCAATCACTGGGTGATTGGACTGTAAGCGAGCAGGATCATAATCAAAATTCCATGTTTTATAAGGCACGAGAGTTGGTATTTGAGGACTGATGTAGTACCCAACTTGATTGGTTCCTAGTGCCAAATTGCCTGGAGCAGCTGTCGCTGAGCCAATATTTCGGGTGGGGATACCAGCAGGCGACATGAAGCCACCATCATAGGGGTAGCCCTCGACTTTGGTTCCACTGGGAACCACAATTGGAGCGCCCGCGCTAGTTGTCGGACCTTGATTGATTCTCTTGATAGCCGCGATCTGATCGCTACTCAAACAAGAGGCTGTTTTGGAGCCACTGCACATCAAAGGCTGTGAAGATTTAAAAACATAAGTCGCAGGATCAAACTTGCAAGCCGATGGGTTGTCAATCACCCCATCCACGGCTCCATCGTTAGCGTCACACGCCTCCAAAATTGCTTGCGTAAAGAGAGTTTGGTCTGCCAATGTAAATGACTGGCTAAACTGCGCGTTACCATTCGAGTCTTTGGGAACCAAATTGGCAATGGACTGCAGTGAATTAATCTCCCCTTCAGTAATAGCGGTCAAATCATAAACTGGGTCACCTGCAACGACACCATCGAAATAGCTTGGGAAACGTTGCATGAACTCCATGCCCTGGCGTCCGCCTGTGGAACAACCTACATGGTAGGAATAATCTGGAGCTCGTCCATAAAAGGTCTTGATGATGGATTTAGCCGTTTGTGCGGCTTTGTCAATCGATCCATATCCCCAATCGAGTGTTGCGTTTGGTTCAGACAAAAAATCCAAGGTTGATTTTCCAGCGGCGGTTAACACCGAATTTTCATGCCCACCGTCTTGGGCAATCACAGCCCACCCTTGCGCCAAGGCAGGCGTTAAGCTTCCCGCCACACCCACCGCGGCAGGCACTGAACCTTCGGAGCCACCACCACCTTGAAACATAAAACGCCCATTCCAGTTCAAGGGCAGTCTGAGCTCAAAAGAAGTACCGTATGAAACCTTATCGCTCCCTACATAAGCCCCAGCAATACCTGTCACCAAGCAATGCTCTGGCAATGAATAGTTGCTCACCACCGTACCGCTTGGAACAATAGCACTAGAAGTAATGGTGGAATTGGGAATGGGTAAAGTCGATGATGTGGAGGCCAAATAGGTACACATATTGGTCAACTGGCTATGCTGATCAACGCTGGTTGAACACGATGCCAATTGAAAAATCAACAAACTGAACAATGTTAAATTAACAGTTTTCATCAGTAGTTGCCCCTTATAAGTTTGATTTGAGAATTTTTGTCTCAATTCACAGCGACAACAATGAATGGAAACCCTTAACTAGAAATGATGAAAACCCTCAATATCGCTGAATGAACTGGCT
>DAISKH010000056.1:0-17987 GCA_036821105.1 Limnohabitans sp. | reverse complement strand
CTTGAATCCCTTATCCCAATAAAGCACAGACCAAAAAAAACGGGCGGTGAAAACCCGCCCGTTTGGTCGTGAAGGCCGTATTCTAACGGGTTTTTCCTCATTAAGCGAGTCCCTTGTTGTATAAATTCCCCATCGTTGGGAATTTACTAAAAGGGCCTGGTTCTCGTTGTAGTTTTTTGGGACGCCTTTTAAAGGCCTTATGCAAGACCTTGAGGAAGACCTTATGGGTGGACTGGGCAGCGCTGAACTCTCCAGACCAGGTGCCAAAGGGAGGGCTGATTGCAAACTCAGAGCAACTGGCGAAGGCTTTGGGCGACGTCTTTTAAGAGTGGCAACACCCTCGCCGTGGCGTCCTCAGTACTTTCATTTTGAATGGGCATACTCACACTCAGGGCGGCCAGCACCCGGCCTTTGTGGTCTCTGAGGGGGACAGAGACACCGCGGTATGACAAATCGAGTTGCTGCTCGGAGAGGGCCCAATCTTGTTGCTGCGCCACCTTCAATTGCTCGATGAGCCTTGATTTGTCAGTAATAGTGTGCGAGGTAAATGCTTTCAAACTAAGTTCAGCCAATGCCGTCTCGAGTGGCTCATCACTGAACGAAGCCAAGAGCATCATGCCTGCAGCAGTCACTTGAGCAGGGACTCGAGCGCCCAAGGCAAATGAAGTGTTCATGTTGCGATTTTCTCCATTCCTCGCCACATAAACCACATCAAAACCATCGAGCACGCTCACAAACGAGATTTCCTGAGTGCCCATGGCCAAGCGTTGAAGCGAGGGTTGAACAATTCGGGGCAATCGTGCGGACTCCAAATAGGCTTGCCCCAAGCGCATGACTTTGGGGGTGAGCCAAAAGAGTTTCCCATCGCTTTGCAAATAGCCCAAATGGTGCAGGGTAAGCAAAAACCTGCGACAAGCGGTTCTAGACATCGAGGTTCTTTGTGCCACTTGAGTGGCTGTTTGTCTAGAATGAGCCTCATCGAAGGTTTGGATGATATTGAGTCCTTTCTCCAAACCAACAATCTTGTCATGGGCTTTGATGTCGATGTCCATGCTTCTTGCCTTTGTTTAAACGTCTTCGAGGTCTAAAAATATAGTGAAATGAGTGCTAGTACTTTCCCTCAATTCGTTCGCTAAACGAACACTATGGTTCGATAATCGCGCATTTTATGACAACAAAGGGACAAAATCCTTGAAATAGCATTAAATTCAGGCTCTCCAACTTAAAAAGCCATTAAGTCCTACAAAAAGAACAACGTCAATATAAGCAACTGCATCATCTCGAGCGCCTCTCCCAAACCCATTCCAATTAAAGAACAAGTCTCAACATGACCGATTTTTTTCAACTATTTTTCAGTGGCTTGGCCACCGGGAGCATTTACGCAATGGCCGCCCTGGGCTTTACCTTACTTTGGCAGGCCTCGGGGACCATCAACTTTGCGCAAGGTGAATTCGTCATGTTGCCCGCCTTCATGATGCTCATCTTGATGGAGCAAGGGATGTCCTTGCCCATCAGTTTTATCTTAAGCCTCGTACTGAGCGTGGGTGTGTTGGGCTGGGCTTTCAAGCGTGGCTTGGTCGATCCCTTGTTTAAATTTGGCATGATGCCAATCGTGGTTGCCACCATCGGTTTGTCTATCGCGATGCGAAACGGTGTGCGAGTTTTTTATAGCGCCTCACCCTTGCCATTTCCCAATGTTTTCCCAGACACCTTGTTCCACTTTGGAGAACTCACTCTCTCAGCCACCGATGTGGGAACCTTCACGATGGCCATCATCTTGGTGCTCGCCACCCAAGCCTTTCTTACTCAGAGTGTGACAGGACGCGCCATGCAAGCCGTGGCTCAAAACAGTGAGAGCGCAAGTGTTTTAGGAATCGATGTACACCGAATGATCTTCTACACCTTTGCCATCAATGCAATGCTCGCTTGCGCAGCAGCCCTCTTGGTCACCCCCACCTACCTGGCCAAATTTGATATGGGAGCGTCACTGGGGAACAAAGCGTTTTTTGCAGCCATCATTGGCGGATTCAACAACTCTAGAGGCGCCCTCTTGGGAGGCTTGATTGTTGGAGTCAGCGAAAATTTAGCTGCAGTTTATATCTCCCCCGCCTACAAAGACGCAGTCGCCTTGGTGGTCTTCATGATCGTGATTCTCTTTAAACCCCAGGGTCTTTTGGGACAAAAAGTGGAGCGCAAAGTATGAAGCGCATTCAACTTATTTTGACCCTACTGTCCTTGTTAGCACTGGCCATCATCCCTGGTTTTTTGAAAAGTCACGGTATCTACCTCTTTACCTATTGGCTCATTTACGTGATCGCCTGTATGGGACTGAACCTGACAGTGGGTTATGCAGGACAAAAGTCATTGGGACATGCAGCCTTTTTAGGTCTGGGTGCTTATTGCATGGCCTTGATGCTCAAAGCAGGACTTGGCTTTTGGCTGGGACTACCGTGTGCGGCCTTGTTATGCTTCATTGTGGGTTGGCTCCTAGGGTTTCCGGCCCTTCGAGTGCAAACCATCTACTTGGCCTTTGCAACGCTTGGATTTAACACAGCGATTTGGCTTTTCATGAGAAATGAGGAGTGGCTGACCGGTGGCACCTTTGGGATCAACAACATTGAGCGTCCTTCTTTGATGGGTCTGAGCCTGCAAAACAATTTGAGGTACTACTATTTGGTGCTCTTTGTCGCGGCCTTGTTGGCGCTCGCTCTCTGGGGCTTACTGCGTTCTCCTTGGGGACGCGCCTTCACAGCACTTAGAGACAATCCCATTCGAGCAGAAAGTCTTGGCATCGATATCCAAAGCTATACCCTTCTCTCCTTTGCCATTGGTGCGGCTTATGCCGGTGTGGCCGGTGCCTTGATGGCCAGTTTGGTTCAGTTCATTGACCCAGCGCCCTTTAATGTCGAGGCCTCCATCATGATGTATTTGATGGTGGTCGTGGGTGGGCCGGGTTACTTTTTGGGTCCCATCTTGGGTGCAGCCGTGGGAGTCATCTTGCCCGAATGGTTGCGCTTTGCCCAAGCTTGGTATTTGCTGATTTTTGGCGCCGCAGTCATCACCTTGATGATCTGGCTGCCTGACGGTTTACTGAGCCTGCCCAGTGTTTTGGCGAAAAAACGCCAATCCCGCGAAGCCTCCAAAAAGCGACAAGAGGCCGCCTCGCTCCTCCAAGCTCACACCGGAGAGAACCCATGAGCCAAGCCATCCTAAAGGTCAGCAACCTCACCAAATCTTACGGTGCCATTCAGGCTGTGGGGGGCGTGTCATTTGAAGTGCCAGCGGGTGAAATTTTCGGAGTGATTGGCCCCAATGGTTCGGGTAAAACCACACTCTTTAATAGCATGTTGGGTCAAATCACCCCCGATGGTGGACGCATTGAGCTCAAAGGCGAGGATGTCACGCATCTAGGCCCCTTGGAGCTCAACAGGAGAGGAGTAGGTCGTACCTTTCAGACCCTCCAAGTGTTCCCCAAAATGAGCGTCATGGACAACCTCTTGGTCGCAGCCCAAGAGCACGAGGGTAACAAATTGAGTCGCCTCTTTGGCGCACATAGCCAACACATAGAAGATCTGGCCAATCACTTTATTGATCAATTCAAGATTCGCCATGTCGCCCACCAACGTGCGGGTGAGTTGAGTTATGGGCAACAAAAATTGGTCGACATCGCCATGGCGTTCATGCGCGAGCCCGAGGTGGTCCTTCTTGATGAGCCCTGTGCGGGGGTGAACCCCTCACTTGTGGGCGAGATCTCAAGACTGCTGAAATTGCTGAATAAAGAACGAGGTGGCAGCTTCGTTGTGATTGAGCACAACATGGATTTTGTCATGGGCCTGTGCGACCGCGTCATGGTGATGGTCGAGGGGCAAATTTTGGCCATTGGCTCACCCGATGAAATTCGTTCCAATGAAGCCGTATTGAATGCCTATTTGGGCAATTAAAGAGACACTCAGCATGACCATTCCTTGCATTGAATTCAAAAACGTGGTGGCCGGCTACAAGGATTTCATGATCCTCAACGACCTCTCCTTCCAAGTCGAGCCGGGTACCATCACCCTCCTCATTGGCCCCAATGGAGCGGGTAAATCAACGGTGCTCAAAACCCTCTTTGGCTTACTCAAGCCAAGAACAGGGCACATTTACTTCAAGGGCGAAGAGGTCGGCGGTGCTAGCCAAAAGGCTTTATTGGCCAAAGGCATCGCCTTTGTCCCGCAAGGACGCAACCTCTTTGGCCAACTGAGTGTGTATGAGAACTTAGAACTCGGTGGCATCACCCTGGGCATGTCCACCACACACGCCAGAATTCCTGAGGTTCTTGAATTTTTCCCCCGCGTGAAAGAGCGTCTTCACTCCAAAGCGAGCTCTCTCTCAGGGGGCGAGCAAAAGCAGCTGGAGATTGGCCGTGCCCTCCTGCTTCGTCCCTCCGTCATCTTGATCGATGAACCCTCCATTGGACTCTCGCCCATGGTGGTTCAAGATGTCTTCAAACTCCTTAGAAAACTCGCAGACCAAGGGGCCACGGTTCTCATGGTCGAGCAAAATGTCAAAAGCGCCTTGGCTTACTCTGATCAAGCCATCGCCCTGGAGTCAGGCCGCTTGATGATGAAGCGACCTGCCACTGATATTCTGAACGACCCCCATTTGCAGAGCTTATTCTTGGGGGGCACCACGACAACGCCTGACAACAGTAAGGCCAAAGGGTTCAGACCCACCTCAGTGGTCTAAGGTCTAAGGTTTAAGGCTTAAGGCTTAAGGCTTAAGGCTTAAGGCTTCACGCTCACATCAACTGCTTTAGACATGGCCATTCATCGAATTGCCTTGAGTGGCGCGGGCCTCATGGGCAAGATGCACCTTGAGCTCTTAGGGAGAAATGAGCGCACAAAACTTTGCGCGATCTCGGACCCGTCTGCGAGCGCAAAAGCGCTGGCCAACGCGTATGGCGTCCCCTACTTTGAGCATTTCAATGACCTCTTGGAGACAACCCAACCGGACGGGGTGATTTTGGCAACCCCAAACCATTTGCACGTTCCACAAGCCCTGGCCTGCGTGGAGAGCAAAATACCGGTGTTGATTGAAAAGCCACTCTCAGACGATGAGATCAACGCCACCGAGTTGGTTGAAAAGATTGAGGCCTCAAACGCTTGTGTTTTGGTCGGTCACCACCGAGCACATAGCCCCATCATGCAAAAAACCCAGGAGGTGATTGCCTCCGGAGTTCTGGGCCGCTTGGTACTGGTGAGTGGTAGTGCTGTCTTCATGAAACCTCGGTCATATTTTCAGCAAGGACCTTGGAGGACCTTGAAAGGCGGAGGCCCCATCCTTATCAACTTGATCCATGAGATCCACAATTTAAGAATGATGTGTGGCCCCATCAAGTCCATCCACGCGCTGGCCTCCAACGCCGTTCGGGCTTACGAAGTCGAGGACACCGCCGTGATCAGTTTAAGGTTTGTCAACGGTGCCTTGGGCTCCTTTGTGCTCTCAGATACGGGGGCTTCAACACAAAGTTGGGAACAAACCACTGGCGAAAATCCAGTCTACGCCAAAGACCCCTCTCAAAACTGCTACTCACTGACGGGGACCTTGGGCACCTTGTCCATACCCAGTATGCGACTGCAACACGTCACTGAGGGAGAAGGCTCTTGGTACCAGCCCTTGAGCAACCGAGAGTTGAGTTATGAAGCGCTGGACCCATTGGTGCTTCAGTTGAATCACTTCTTGGACATGATTGAGCAAGGCGTGCCGGCCAAAGTCAGCGCCAGGGATGGCTTGGAGAATTTGAAAGCCGTGATGGCCATTGAGCGCTCCATCCGAGAAGGCGTTGAGATCCAATTGGCTTAATGCGAGCCCAGGCCTGGGGTCACCTTTGCATCAAAGTGTGGGGACACAGTCCAGTAAGCTCTGGGTGTAAGGGTGCTGGGGGTTAACCAAAACCTCTTGGGTGGGCCCCACTTCAACGAATGCGCCAGATTTCATCACCGCCACTTGGTCAGCAAGATAAGAAACCACCCCCATGTTGTGAGTGATGAACAAGTAACTGACCTCTAGGCGAGACTGCAACTCGCGCAGTAAATTGAGAATTTGCGCTTGAATCGATACATCCAGCGCTGAGGTGGGCTCATCGCAAATGATGAGTTGGGGCTTGATCGCCAAGGCTCTTGCGATGGCAATGCGTTGACGCTGACCGCCCGAGAACTCATGGGGAAAGCGTGAGAGTGATGAGCGAGGCAGTCCCACTTGCTCCAATAGTTCCAAAATATCACGACTGCGCTCCAATTGACTCCAAGAAGGGTTCAAGCTTTTCATGCCCTCTTGCAAAATATCGTCCACTCGCATGCGTGGGTTAAGAGAGGCGAATGGATTTTGAAAAATGATTTGCATCTGACGCCTAGCTTGTCTGAGCGTCTCGCGGCTTTGAGAGAGCAACGACTCGCCAGCCAAGATCACCTCTCCACTCACCTGCGCCTTGGCTCCCAACACCTGTATCAGCGCCTTGCCCAAAGTGGTCTTTCCGCATCCTGACTCCCCCACCAAAGCCAAGGTTTGTCCTTTAGCAATGTTAAAGGAAACCCCTTTCACCGCTTCAAAGCCTTTATGTTTTGAACCCCACCATCCCGCAGCTGCACCGTACGTGACCCTCAAGTCCTTGACTTGCAGTAACGTCTCATGGGCCAAGGAACGCGCATGTCCAATGGTGTTGGTGATAGCTTCATGATCCGCTTCATGAGCTTTAAGATAGGACTTCGAGTGCAATGATTCGAGCTGGCCTGGTTCGGCCTTCTTCAAAAGAGTACTTTGAATGGTAAGGGCCAAGTCTTCTTGCCCTCTCACACACCGAACGCTGTGTGCACTGGCGTCTTGGGTGGGTAAGTGAATCATTTCTCTGGCACTTTCTTGCTGACAAATAAGAGCTGCAAACGGGCAACGAGGCTCAAACCGACAACCCACTGTGCGCTCAAATAGAGGCGGCACTTGCCCCGTAATAGCAGCCAAGTCCCCCCATCTCTTACTGGGTGAAGGCAAAGATTGAACCAAGAGTTGAGAATAGGGATGGCGCGCTGCCTGGAAAAAGCGCTTTGCAGAGGTGACCTCAACGATCTCGCCCGCATACATCAAAGCCACTTGATCGGCCATGCCTTTGACCACGGCCAAATCATGGGTGATCAGTAAGAGTGCCATTTTTCGCTCTTGTTGCAAAGACTTTAATAAATCGAGCACCTGCGCTTGAAGCGTCACATCCAGCGCCGTCGTGGGCTCGTCAGCAATCAACACATCGGGCTCTGCTGCCAACGCCATGGCAATCATCACCCGCTGAACCTGCCCGCCTGAGAGCTCAAACGCATATTGATCAAATCTTCGATCCACATCTCCTAAGCCCACACGCTCAAGCCAAGCTTTGGCTTTGATCACTGCATCCGCCCGTGACATTCTGGGTGAGTGGCACAAAATGGCCTCCACCACTTGATCACCCAAACGCATCACAGGGTTCAAACTTGTGGCCGGTTCTTGGAAAATAATAGAGATTTTGCGACCCCGGTAGCTCTGCATCTCGCGTTCGCTCAGTCCCAATAAATCTGTTTTTCTCAACTCAACTGCACCAGAGGTGATCTGAGCCACATCGGGTAAGAGTTGCATCAAAGCCAAAGCGGTCATGGATTTGCCGCAACCGGACTCACCCACCAAAGCGAAGGTTTGACCCTCTTCAATGCAAAACTCCAGTGCACTCAAAGCTTCATGAAAGCCAGTGGAGGTTTGTAGGCCAACACCCAGTCCCTTGACCGTAAGAACCGTGTTGCCACCAAGAGATGCTGGGATCAAGGTGTTGAGGGTGTTCGGGGTGTTCAGTGTGTTCAAGGGACTTGTGGAGCTTAAAGGGGGAAATGAGTTTTCGGAATTCAATTCAATGCTCATCGTTAAGGGTTGATCTCGTCATGGCTGATCATGCTCGGGACTTTTGCATCATGGGGGGGCCGCCCGTCGAGCTTCTTCAGTAACCTTGAAAGCCCCATTGGATTTGGGCTTGGCTGAACGCTTCATGGAGACGTAACGTGACTTTGGATCAAAGGCGTCTCGAACTGCATCGGCCAGCAAGTTGGCGCTGATGACCAAACAAAACATGAACAAAAAAGCACTCGCAAGGGTCCACCACACCACTGGTGTGGCCGCCAACTCAGCCCGGGAGGTGTTGATCATCACCCCAAAACTCGCCGTATTGGCATCCACTCCAACACCGACGTAGGATAAAACCGCTTCAGACAAAATAAAGCCAGAAAACTGCATCACACAATTGATCAGCACTAAGTGCATCAAATTAGGGGCAATGTGGGCGAATAAAATGCGCGGCCGACTGACCCCAAAGGCTTGGGCAGCCTGGATGTACTCCATTTCTCTCAGTTTCATGGTCTCACCGCGAATGAGTCTGCAAAGACCGGTGAAAGAAGTCAGTGCCAAGATCAAACACAAAAAGAAAAGTCTTGCATCACTTCTCTCAAGGGTAGAGTTGAAAAACTCTGAGTGTGAGTCTATGAAGACTTGGAGCATCAACACCGAGGCCGCGATCAAGAGCACATCAGGCACCGATGCAAGTAATGTATAGCCGTACTGAATAAGCTCATCCACCCAGCCCTTAAAGAACCCGGCTGTGATCCCCAGCACCAAGGCCAAGGGCATGATCACTAGCGTGGTGAGAGTGCCGATGACAAAGGCTGTACGGATGCTCTTCATGGCCAAGAGGAGTACTGAGTTACCCGTTTGATCGGTGCCAAGCACATGGTAATGCGTGGACAAGGCAATGAACCACAGCACCACGGTGCTGATCAAACAAAACGTGAGCGCAGCAGTTTTAAGTGGCCACTCAAGCTCCCCCCCCCATATACGACTTAACTGTTCACGCCAACTCAACTCGGGGACTTGACGCTTCAAAGCTAGAAGGACAAGGATCCAGATCAACGCATTCAGTAGCAATGACTCACTCAAAGCTTTTGCTGTTAAGTCAATACAGTCCGAGAATCTCTCGGACTGTGGGTCCTTCAAATGAGCTCCACCGAATTTAAGTCTTGGATAGTCGCGAACAGTTTTACCCTCCTTAATAAAACTTTCCTTCTTAAACCCATAGGCTGATAGGGGTGCAGAATAACTGCGCTCTCGGGCGTCCTTGAGTGGTCGAGTGAGCCAGTCTAGGAGCGATTGAGGCTCTGAATAGACCACTTCACCAGAAGAGTCTTGGGGCAAGGGCAAACGAAAATGGATGGAATCCAAGAGCGCCACCACGATGAAAAAAGACAAAACCATGGCGCTTGCGACCGACACAGGCCTCTTCAAGGCCAAGCCCCAAGACTCTTTAAGGGGTGGCGTCTTAAGGACATAAATAGCGTAGACCACCCCACACAAGAGCAGTGCATAGAGAAAACAATCGATCAAAAGGACTGACACTTGCATGAAGGGCAATCCTTAAAACGTGTCTGACAAGTTAGAGAACAATGAGGAGAGGTTCATGCTGACTGGGTAGTCGAGGGTAAAAAGTTAAGTTTGAAGAATGACGTATCAAGTGAATGGGCTCAATGATCATCTCATTGCAAACGAATCCGCGGATCAGCCCAGGCATAGCATAGATCAGTCAAGATCAATCCTATGATGTACAACAAGGAGCCCACAAAAACCATAGACCTCACGATGGCAAAGTCTTGAGAACCGATGGCTTCAATCAGGTAACTTCCTAGCCCTGGAATGGAGAAAAATGACTCCACAATGAGGCTACCCATGAAGAGTAAGGGAATGATGGCAACACTTGCGCTGATGATCGGGATCAAGGCGTTTCTAAGCACATGACCCAATAACACCCTCACTTCTGAGAGTCCCTTGGAGCGGGCCGTGCGAACATAGTCTTTATCGATCTCTTCAAGAAACACAGTGCGATTGAACCTCACATGTCCCCCCAAGCCAGCGACCACACTGATGGCGATGGGCATGATTAAAAATCTCCACGCATCCCCTTGGTCTGTGTAACCAGACACAGGAAGCCATTGGAGAACCTTGGACATCAAGAATTGTCCCGCCACAATAAAAAAGAGCGATGAGATCGACATGAGCACCACACACACCAAGGTGCCCCAAAAGTCCAAATAACTTCCTCTAAAAAAGGCTAGCATTAACGCTAGTGAAATCGAGCAGCACATGCCGATGATAAAGCTCGGTAAAGCCAAGGCCAAACTTGGAATGGCACGCCGGGCGATCTCAGTGGTGATATCTCGGCCACTATCAGCACGCCCAAACTCAAAGCTCATCAAGTGAGCGGTGGTATCAAAGAATAGCGTACTCGTGAGTGCTTGAATGCCCGTTTGCTTGTCATCATAAAAAAGCGCACGGTCATAACCCCGCTCGACCTTCCACTGCTCAATCGCAGCAGCAGTAATGCGCTTACCCCCGAGTTGCATGCGAGCCATGTCGTCGGGGGTGTTGAGCTTGAAGAAAAGCACAAAGGTCAACAAATTGATGCCCATCAGAATTAAAAAACCATAGAGCACTTTGCGAATTAAAAAACGAATCATGTCTTCACCTCCTGGGCTCGAGCATGTGTGCCGTTAAGCTCTGTGGACCATGCTGCATTGACACGCGCATTTTGGCGCCGTCTCCATACCGCCCATGCTGGCCATACCAATAGCGCGAAGACGACTGGTACCAAAAACAATGGCCAAACAACGGCTTGGTTCCATTGCTCAATTTTTTCACGCCTGAGCTTGGGGTCAATTCGCAAATAACCCATTTGGTCTCTCACAATATTAGACGGTTTACCGTTGTGAACCCAAGGTTGGTAGGCTCCCCCATACTCCTCAGACCAGCCAAAAATCATGGCCGCATCTTCTTGCATCAACGCCTCCATTTTCTTGATCACCGAGAGCCTCTCTGGCGTGTTGTCCATGTCCTTCATCGCTTCAAACAACCGGTCGTATTCTGCATTGGAATAGTTTGAACCATTCTCTCCGCCATATTTCACCTTTCCGTTAGGTCCATACAAGAGAAAGAGAAAATTCTCTGGATCAGGATAATCGGCCAACCAACCGGCGAAGAAAAACTGTGCGGAGCCTTTGAGCATTTTGTCTTGGAAGCGGTTGAAGTCAGTGTTTCTCACCTCCAATTGAATGTTGAGTTTGGCAAATTGTTTGGCCACCCAATCTAGGCGAGCTTTGTACCCAGGTCCAACCCCTTGCGTGTCAAAGTTGTTCACCAAAGGTTTGCCCGTTTTGATATCTCGCCCGTTGGGATATCCAGCTTCCACCAAAAGTCGCTTGGCGTCTTCAAGGGTTTTTCTGGGCTGACCCGGCGCCTTCATATCGTAGAGCACTGGGTTGAAGGAATGGGCTTCCCAGCCAAAGAGGCCAGGGACCACCAAACTTGAGTTGATTTGGGCGCGGTTGTTCTCAAACACAGAGACGTATTCCTGAAAATCAAACGCAATGGAGAGCGCTTTCCTCAAGAGCTTGTTGCGCTCAGCCTCCTGGGGCGTGCGGCCAGCCCCGACAACTGGGTCAAGCCAATTAAAGCCGTAATACCAAAGGCCCACTTGCAAGGTACTGGGCAACTGGATCTGATGGGCCTTCAGCTCAGGCGCAAGTCCAGTACCGTCTTGGATAGAGACTTGATAGGCAATGCCAGGCTCGCCTCGCTCAATTTGTGGGGTGTCATAGTAGCCTTGGATGAATTTAGTGGCGACTGAAGTCCCCTCCTTTTCTTGCAAGGTGATGATTTGATCTAAAAATGGAGTCGTTTTACCGCAGTCCTCAAGGAGTTTCTTTTCTTGCTCCAAGGCTTCTCCGCTCAACCCCGCCTCTCCTTCACACGGATAAGGAACACCTCGGTAGTTGGGATTGCGTTTGAGCACCATTTTGGCTTTGGGGTCATGAACCGTGAGCATATAGGGTCCTGTCCCGACGGGCCATACGTCAGAGGTGAAGTTCTTCTCTTGCATACCCTCTTGGGCATAAAAGGAATCCACCTCCCATGCCACGGGGGCAAAAAAAGTCATCGCCAACCAATACTTGAATTGCGGATACAACCCCTTTACTTTGATTTTGAGGGTGTAGCGGTCCACCACCTCCACGCCCTCAAAACTGCTCGCTCTAAAGTCAAGCCACGGGAGTGCGCGACGAGCACTCGAGGGGGCGAGGCCTCGCGCCCTTTTCATCTCTTCATTGATTGCTTTGATGCGCTGGCCATAAGAGTCGAAGCCGACAATTTTTTGCGACAAAAAACCAAAGGATGGCGAGTTAATTCTCGGGGTTGCAAGCCGCTTGATGGCGTAGGCATAGTCGTCGGCCACGAGCTCACGTGTGCCCGATTGTTCAAAATCATAGGGAGTTCGTTTGGTCTTAAGCTCCTCTAGGCTCACGTGTGCATAACGCAACTGGCCACTTTCATCTCGGGCAAAGGCCGGGTGAGGCGCGAAAAGAATACCCGGCTGGAGTTCAAGCTCAAACTCACTCACTGCAATTTGCGCTTGTTGTTCGGGAGTGAGCTGAGAATTTTTAAAGTGCAGGACACGACCACTCCGATCGAGGTAGTGCACCTCAGGCATACGGGTCAATGTTTTGGGTACGAGCTCGTAAGGACGCTTGAGGTAATGGTATTTGAGGGGGGGCTCATAGACACTGTAGGTCCATGTGGTTTCGTTGTTGCTGTAAGAGGATGCGGAATCTAGGTGCTTGGGATCTTCTTGGAAGGAACTCACAAACACATTTTGATCAATCAAATCTTGCGACACAGGTGCATTGAGCACCCAAGCATGGGCGCTCACAATGTGAAGGGCCAGTACCCATTTGAACAATGAGCGCCAATGGGCCTTGGTAAGCGAGAGAGCGTGTGCGGATAATAAATCGAGCGAATCGCAAAAATTCAACATCAAACCCAAACCTAAAAAGAACACCTCGGGTAACTTCATGTGCGATCGTAATGCAATTTCGGGTCGTTCAGGTGCAAAAGCGCTCCTTATGCCTAACAACGTCACGTGTTTTAGAAATGCAAAGGATCAAAGAGTCGAAAAAAAACCAGAGTGTCATGGGAACACTTCACTTGCTTCCCACTCAAACGACTCTGGTTTGATCACCCCACGGTCAAGGTTTTGAGGACCTAGACCGAGGGGGATAAAGCTCTGATCAATAGAACTTGTAACTCAATTTCGCCATCAAAGCACGGCCCAATGGGTCGGTGTAACGTGGGTCATAGCCTTGTTGGAACGTTGCTCCCTGGTTGGAGAAGGGGGGCGCGGTGTTGAAGACGTTCTTAAGCACAAAACCAAGGTTTAGGTTTTTGATGCCGGTATAGCCCCATCCTGCATCCACCACGGTGTAGGGAGAGACTTGGTTGAAGACTGAAGTTTGAACGTTTTCGTCGGTGTAGCCAGAAATGTAGCGTAGACCTAAAGTGTAGCGTTGTGCGCCAGCATTCAAGGTGGTGCTCAAGTAGTGTCTCCAACGGAAAATTGGACTTGAATCTTGATAAGTACCTACATTCTCTACATATTCACCACCAATGGTGCGTTGGTATTTGTAGGATAAGACCAAGGTACTTTCATAGTTGACCGTCAAGCGTCCGACGTTAGGCACAGTTGAGGCCCATGAGGCAGAAAAATCCAATCCATTGGTCTTCGCATTGCCCAAATTGTCGGTAAGCGTTCTAATGTAAGCAATGGCATTTGAATTGGGAACCACATTACAACCATCGTAATTTGCTGCTTGTACCGCACTCAAAGTGTTACAGCGAACGATTCGGTTGCCGTAAGAGGCTGTGTCAGCAAAAATAACTTGCTCTGGGAAAGCTCCGACTTGGTTAGACAAAAAGATGTTCCAATAATCCACCGTCACCAAAAAGTCTTTTGAAGGCTGAATGGCTGTTCCCAATGTGAACGACCTTGACTTCTCAGGTTGGAGTGTAGGATTGCCACCTTGCAGAGCCTGGACTTGTTGACCACAGTCTCGGGAGGCAACGCCAGCAGCAGTGACCTTTCCACCAGGGCATAGTACGGGATCGTTATAGGCATTTTGCGAATATGTAGCCATTTGTGGTCCATAAAGCTCATCTAAGGAGGGAGCTCTAAATCCGGTGGTGGCTGAACCGCGCAAAATCATGCTGGGCGAAGCTGTATATCGAAAGCCCAATTTAGGGTTGAGTGTCTTACCGAAATCACTGTATTGATCGTAGCGCGCAGCAGCCTGCAACTCTAAACGCTTGGTCACCGGCAAAAGCATCTCAGCGGTAAGCGCTGTGACAGTTCTGCTTGCACCATCCACATGGTAGGGTGAAAGACCCGCTGAAGGCACAGAGTTCACCATTGCATCAACAGTGTCTGAGTTGTACTTCTCTTGGCGGGCCTCGCCTCCTAGAGAGATAGCGGCTTTGCCGCCCTCCATTGCGAAGAGCTCACGATTAAAGCGAGCGTCCAAACCAATGGCATTGCCAGAGCCCGTTTGCAATAAGCCAAAAGCTTTGTTGGCATTGATATAGCTGAGCGCTTGAGCGGTATTGGTACCAAAGGGATTCAAGAGTCCGCTGGTGATGCCCTTTTGAATCATGGCCTTGTTAACATAACCATTGGTCGCACTGTCAGCAACTGCACTACGAGTGGCATATAAACCCGTCTGATAATCCCAGTCTCCAGTGGATCCAGTCAGGTCAGCCACAACTCGTGAGGCGTTCGATTGAGCTGTGGTCTCACGGTCACCTGCAGGCCCCATGCGCCAACCAATACCGGTGAGGCCTTTTGATGGATCAATGCCAGGATATGTACTTGGATAAAAAGGGCTGCTCGTGGGCATAGTGAGTGAGGTCACCGGATCAGGGGCCACATGAGAGACATTGGTATTTTGTGATGCGACAGCAGAAAGTGTCAAAATTTGATCACCACCGAGCTTAAAAGTGCCTTTGGTGTTGACGTTGGTGTTGTCAGTCTGGGGAATCAAATCAATGGCCGCTGTGTAGTCATAGCGGCACACGCCAGTTCCTAACGATACTGACAAAGGCGGCGCACAATTGGGATATGTAATATTGCCCGAACCCACGCCTCCACCTAATTTAGTGAAATTAAAGTTAGCTGGAAATGTTGTACCCGATGTTTTGGCCAAACCTTGGGAGGGAATGAGGCCGGAAGCTCCAAAACTGCGGTCCAAAGCGATCAAAGGGGCTTGTGTTCTATTGTCAATGGAGAACCATAAGTTGTAGCCATCTTCCTCTAAATTGCCTTTACCAGCAGAGAAGGTCATGCGTTTGGATTGGCCTCCCCCAGACGAGGTAGGATTCAACGACTCTAGACTGAGATCCATGCCGGTGTAATTGCGCCGGGTTATGAAGTTGATCACCCCACCTACGGCATCGGTACCGTATATGGCAGACGCTCCATCGCGAAGAACTTCAACTCGGTCAAGGGCAGCAAAAGGAATTGAATTCAAATCAATCGAGCTTGCCCCACCCAGTGGGAAAAATCCCAAACGTCTTCCGTCCAATAGAACCAAAGTTTTATTGGCTCCTAAGCCACGAAGGTTTGCCGTAGACTGCCCACCTGTGGTCGAACCCACAGATTGTGAGCCGCTTAAAGAGCTTTGACTGGAGGTGATGTGGTTGACCAATTCCTCTGTACTGGTGACGCCTTGACTCTTGAGCTCATCCATTGAGTAAATACTCACCGGCAAGGCCTGTTGACCCTCAATGCTTCTTTTAATAGAGGAACCGGTAACGGTTACAGTTTGTAATGAAACGGGAGCGGATTGAGCGTTGACAACTGGGCTGGCACTGAGGCCCAAAACCGATATTGCCAAAACAGCGGGTACGATGGGGCGCAACTGAAAAATGACTTTCGATGAGCGTCGCTTCAATTTAGAGGTCTTCAAGATGGATCCTTTTGTGTTAATGGTCATCAAACTGACACAACCTATTTATAACAATTGGATTTTGAAAAATCAACCTTTTTTCATCAAAATTTAATATTTTTTCACGAACTATTGACATAAATATATAAATGCTGTGAAGCAAATTCTGTCAATTTTTTGAAGTTTTGGCTCTTGGACTCTCAACCGGCGGCTCTAAGTGGTCTAGCCCCAGCAGTGCTCATTTGACGCTTTTGAATTGAAGGTGTGAGAAAATATCCCTCTTTTAATCTACAGGTCCAAGAATCTCATGAGCGAACACCACGGTTTTTTATCAGGCAAGCGTCTTTTGATCACAGGAGTTCTCTCCAACCGTTCCATTGCTTACGGTATAGCCAAGGCATGCCGAGAACAAGGCGCTGAGATTGCATTGAGCTATGTGGGTGAACGTTTTAAAGAAAGAACAAGAGAGTTCGCCAGTGAATTTGGCTCGGACTTGATCTTTGATTGTGATGTCTCAGAGGACGCACAAATCACGGCACTTTTCAGTGATCTCTCAAAACACTGGCCAAGTTTTGATGGCTTTGTGCACGCCATTGGCTTTGCTCCCAAAGAGGCCATCGCGGGTGACTTTTTGGAAGGGTTCAGTAAGGAAGCCTTTCAAATCGCACACGACATCAGTGCCTATAGTTTCCCCGCCATGGCCAAAGCAGCCTTGCCCTACCTCAATGACAACTCCTCTTTGCTCACCTTGTCTTATTTGGGAGCGCTGAGAAATGTCCCCAATTACAACACCATGGGCTTGGCCAAGGCTTCTTTGGAAGCCTCGGTGCGCTATTTGGCGGAATCCTTGGGCTCCAAAGGTCGCGGGATGCGGGTCAATGGTATTTCAGCAGGTCCCATCAAAACTTTGGCAGCCAGTGGTATTAAAGGCTTTGGCAAGATTTTGAGTGTGGTCGCTCAAGGTGCCCCCATTCGTCGCAATGTGACCATCCAAGATGTGGGCAATGTGGCCGCTTTCCTATTGAGCGACTTGGCCTCCGGTGTGAGCGCTGAAATTACCTACGTTGACGGCGGATTTAGCCAAGTCGTTGGGGGTATCAGCGAGCCAGAGGATCATTAACCCCACCCTCATAAGAGGCGCCTTAATTCTTAATCCCTTTGATTTGGGTGGGTGCACCTGATTGGTGTTGATGCGATCAATTGATGAAATGAGAATGATAGTCAGCCTAAGCTGACTATCAAGTTAAGGACGATTCATCGCAACGAATGATCTTTTGCGATGGATAGGTTTCAAACCACTCGATTTTTAACACAATCAGCAAAGTACCGAACACGGCCATCTTCTTGGACTTCTTCCACTAAACCGTGAATATCAGTCTCAAAGCCGGGGCACAGTGCATTGAACTCTCGGGCAAATTTGAGATAGTCCAAGATCTTCTTATTAAAGACCTCACCAGGGATCAATAAAGGAATTCCCGGTGGGTATGGCGTGATCAAACTCGTGGTGATTCGGCCCAAAAGGTGATCGATCTCAACGCGTTCAATGTTTCTGTGAGCAATTTGGGCAAAAGCGTCACTAGGCTTCATTGCAGGGGTCAAATCACTCAAATACATCTCGGTGGTCAACCTAGCGATGTCATTCTTTGCATAAAGCTCATGGATCATTTGACAAAGGTCTTTCAAGCCCATGCGCTCATACTTGGGGTGACTTGCGCAGAACTTGGGCATGATGCGCCACATGGGCTGGTTTTTATCGTAATCGTCCTTGAATTGCTGCAAAGCCGTGAGCAAGGTGTTCCAACGACCTTTGGTAATACCGATGGTGAACATGATGAAGAAACTGTAGAGCCCAGTTTTTTCAACAATCACACCGTGTTCCATTAAAAATTTGGTCACGATGCTTGCGGGAATTCCAGATTTAGCAAATTTGCCTTTCAAATCCAAGCCAGGTGTCACCAAGGTGGCCTTGATGGGGTCGAGCATATTAAAACCCGTGGCCAGTTGACCAAACCCATGCCACTTGGACCTTTTACCGTCGGCGGAGATGATCCAGTCGTCGGCACGGCCAATGCCCTCTTCCACCATCTTGTCGGGTCCCCAGACCTTGAACCACCAGTCTTTGCCGTATTCAGC
>DAISKH010000055.1:0-18359 GCA_036821105.1 Limnohabitans sp. | reverse complement strand
GCACAAACTCTGATCATAGCAGTTGATCCTTTTTTGGGCCTAAGATGAGATACTTAAACTAGGCCTAGGGATGTCGGATAAACTAAAGCCTTGCATCTCGGGTGTGCTGCCTTATATTGGGCGTGTCCATTAAGACTAATAAAACTGGAGTCCATCATGAATACTCGTCGCGAATTTATTTCTCAAACAGCTTTGGCCGCCTCCACATTGGCATTTCCTTTGGTGGGCGGCGCCGAAGCCAAACCCATCAAGGTCGGTGTTTTGCACCCCGTCACGGGCGCTTTGGCCTACTCAGGACAGCAGTGCCGTGAGGGAGCCTTGATGGCCATTGAGGACATCAACAAAGCCGGGGGTATCAAGTCCTTGGGTGGCGCAAAGATTGAAGCTCTTTTGGGGGACGCACAGTCCACGCCTCAAGGCGGCTCCGCTGAGGTGGAGAAAATGAACGAAGCGGGTGTTTGCGCCGTTGTGGGAGCGTTTGCCTCGGCCATTTGCTTGGCCACCACTCAGACGGCTGCCAAATACAATTTGCCTCATATTGTGGATGTGGGCGTGGCCGATCAAATCGTCGAGAGAGGGCTCAAAAACACCTTCCGTTTTGGTCCAGGGTACAAAAAATGCGCTGAAGTGGCCGTGGCCAATTTGCATGTGTTGAATGTGGCCGCTGGTAAGCCCGCTAAAACCGTCATGATCATCCATGAGGAATCGTTGTTCGGTACCGGAACCGCCAACTTGCTATCAAAAGAACTTCCCGGTTATGGCTATGAGATCAAAGAGGTCTTGAAGCACCCTAACCCCAGTCGCGACTTCAACAACATCGTGCTTCGCATGAAGCAAATCAACCCCGATATTGTGATCCCTGCCAATTACTACAACGAGTACGCCCTTCTTGTGCGCACCATGCAGCAGCAGCAAGTCGTTCCTAAAGCGATTTATTCCGTTTTGGGCGGTGCTGCATCGAGCTATAAATTCGTCAAAGAGTATCCCCAAGCTGCCAATGGCATCATTGATTGCAACCACTGGTTTAACCCCAAAGATAAAAAAGCCCAAGCCCTTAAAAAACGTGCTGAAGCCAAGGGACTTTTCTTCAGCTACGAGCTCTTCATGACCTATACCGCGATGACTCTTTTGGCCGATGCCCTTGAAAATGCCAAGTCCACCGACCGCGCGGCCATCATCGATGCTTTGAATAAGAGTCAATTCTCTGGCCACATCATGCCTTATGCCCAGACGCAATTCGTCAATGGTCAAAACATGGGTGCTCAACCTCTGATGACTCAAGTGGTCAATGGGGACATCAAAGTAATCGTTCCCCGCGAATACCGAGAGGTTGAAGCGATTTTCCCATTGCATGCCTAAATTCGGGCGAGCTTGTTTCACTGATCTCACTGAGTGCACTGAAACTAAGTGCTCAGTTTTAAACGCATCCTACTCATCCTGAGTTTTGTGATCGACTCTCCTCCCCAATGCTTGGAAAAATTGCCAAGTGAGACGGGGAGGTGGGTGTGCTAGATCTTTGCAAGACTCATCTTGGATGAGATCAATCTTAAAGGTGGTTTTCTTTGTTTGATTTGGGTATTGTCTTTTCGTCAGTCTTGAATGGCCTCACCATGGGTGCGGTCTATACCCTCATTGCTCTTGGGCTCACCTTGATTTATGGGGTGCTGCACATCATCAATTTTGCCCACGGTGCTGCGCTCATGGCGGCACTTTTTGCGGTGTATGGTTTGAACCAAGTCTATGGACTCGATCCCTATCTCAGTATGGGAATTGTGGTGCCGGGGATGTTTGTCTTTGGCTACGGCTTACAGCGCTTTGTCATTGAGCGCGCAAGTCACGAGCGAGACGAGAATATCTTGCTGGTGACCCTCGGAGTCTCAATTGTGATGGAGAACTTGGCGCTTCTCTTATTCCACTCCGACACCCGAAGCATTGATACCGACTACACCCTCAGCACGGTGACACTTCTGGGGTGTGTGTTGGCCAAGGCCAAAGTGATCTCCTTTGTTGGCGCCATGGTGGTCTCAGCACTCTTGGTGGTGTTGATTCAAAAAACTGATTTGGGTCGTGCCATTCGTGCTGTTGCCAAAGAAAAACAAGGAGCTCGCTTAATGGGCATCAATGTGGAACACGTCTACGCCATGAGTTTTGGTATTGGCATGGCAAGCCTGGGTGCAGCAGCGGCATTTTTATTGCCCTCCTTTTATGTCAATCCGACCGTGGGCAATGGATTCGTTTTGGTGGCTTTCACCATCGTGGTGCTCGGTGGAATGGGTAGTTTTCTTGGAGCTTGGGTAGGCGGGCTATTGGTCGGGGTGGTTGAGTCTGTGGGCGGATTATTCCTGGGTGACTCGTTGGGTCAGGTGGGGATTTTCTTGATCTTTATTGTGGTTCTTCTCTTTCGCCCCCAAGGTCTCTTTGGAGCCAAGTCATGAAGGACCTGCGCGCGATCGGGGTTTTTGCATTGTTGGTGGGCTTGGTTCCAGCCTTCTCCCATTCGGGTGTGATACTCAACTGGTTAATGATGGCTTTATTTGCCACCTTGCTCTCTCAGGCTTGGAATGTTCTGGGCGGCTTTGGCGGGCAATTCTCTTTTGGGCATGCGGTCTTTTTTGGCACAGGTGCCTATACCCAAGTGCTGCTTCAATTGAGTTGGGGTCTGAGTCCTTGGCTAGCCTTGGGACTGGCTGTGCTCATCTCAGCGGGTTTGGGTGCGGCATTGGGAGCAGTGTCCTTTCGCTACGGCCTCAAAGGTTCATATTTCGCTTTGGTCACGTTGGCCTTTGCCGAGGTGTTTCGCATTCTTGCGCTCAGTGTGGGCTTTACCGGTGGTGGCGTGGGTCTGATGCTCCCACTTTCAGAATCCTTTGGAAACATGCAGTTTTCCTCCAGAGCGGGATATGTATGGCTCATTTTGTGCTGGGTGGTCGTGGCCTTACTCATCACAGCTTTTTTGCGTCACTCAAGGTTTGGCGCTTATTTGCAAGCGGTTCGAGACAATGAGGATGCGGCAAGGGCACTGGGCGTGAACCCCTTTACCCTCAAGTGTGCCGCCACCATGCTTTCTGCGGGCTTGATGGGGGCGGGTGGCGCGTTTTACCTGCAAGTTTTTCAATACATCGATCCCAACTTGGTGTATGGCTCGCACACCTCGATCTCGGCCTTGGTGGGCGCGATTGTGGGTGGAATGGGTACTTTGTGGGGGCCAGTCTTGGGGGCCATGGCGTTGGAGTTACTCTCTGAGCTTACGCGCAATTTGTTTGGTGAGTTACCAGGAATTAACTTGGTGATTTACGGCGTTTTACTCATTCTCATCATGGTTTTCTTGCCGCGTGGTTTGGTGGGTCTCAGAGAGCGTTGGGTCTCGCGGTCTCAACGAGCTCGCACTCCTTTGGGCTTGGCTCCGAAGTCGCCAGTCACGGAGCGTTTAAGCGCTGGTGAGCTCCCTGTGACTCAAAGCGAGCGCCCAACATCTGGGGTAGGAGGGCATGGCGATGCTGCTTGAGCTTAGAGGCGTTTCCCGCTCCTTTGGAGGACTGAAGGCTGTGCAAGGCTTGAGCTTACAAGTGCCTGAGAACTCTCTTAGTGCCCTGATCGGCCCCAATGGTGCCGGTAAAACCACGGTTTTTTCGTTGATGTCGGGTTTTTTAAAGCCAGATCAGGGGCAAGTTTTTTTCAAAGGTCAAGACATCACCGGTTTGCCCGCCCACGAGTGCGCCAAACTAGGTCTCACCCGAACGTTCCAAATTGTTCAGCCCTTTGCCAATCAGACGGTGAGGGAGAACATTGCTGTGGGGGCACACTTGCATCTGAAGTCGCGCGTGCAAGCGCTATCCTATGCCAGTGAGGTGGCCGAGCAAGTGGGGCTAGCGGGACTCCTTGATCAACCTGCGCGGGAGTTGACAGTGGCTGCCCGTAAACGCTTGGAGCTTGCTCGGGGCTTGTCCACGCGCCCTTCCTTGTTGCTACTCGATGAGGTGCTTGCCGGCCTCAATCCTCAAGAAATTGCCGAGATGCTCCCTGTGATTCGGGGCATTGTAAAAGCAGGCGTGAGTGTGTTGATGATCGAGCATGTCATGCAAGCGGTCATGAATCTTGCACGCCACGTCTGGGTGCTCTCCCAAGGCGAGTTGATTTTTCAAGGCCCCAGTGAAATGATGAGTCAAGATGATGCGGTCATTGAAGCCTATTTTGGTGTGGCAGGAGCTGCCAAACTGAGAGCCGCCCAAGCGGCAAGCCAAACGCTAAAGAACACGACCCTGGACGCTACTCAGACCGCTGCTCAGACTGCAGCTGAGTTGCAGGGGGGGCAGACATGAGCGTCTTATTGAATGTAAAAGGTTTGTCCTCAGGCTATGGAGTCGTGCAGATTTTGCGTGAAGTGAGCTTGACCCTCCAAGCGGGCGAGTTGGTTGCTCTTTTGGGCAGCAACGGGGCGGGTAAAACCACCCTCAACCACACCTTGTGTGGTCTTGTGCGCGCAAGCCAAGGGCAAGTGATCTTCAATGGGCAAGACCTGACCCAAGCCCACTACAGCGAGGTCGTGAGAGCGGGGTTGATACAAGTTCCAGAGGGACGAAAAATCTTCCCCAACATGAGTGTTTTAGAGAACTTGCAACTGGGTGCCTACACCCAGCCCAAGGAGGGCCGAGAGGCGTTGCTCACACGAGTCTTGAAAACCTTTCCTCGATTGGCTGAGCGACTCACTCAATTGGCGGGCACCATGAGCGGGGGTGAGCAGCAAATGCTAGCCATTGGTCGTGGACTCATGGCCAACCCCAAGCTGCTGATTTTGGATGAACCCTCACTTGGGCTCTCGCCCAAACTGGTGCAAGAGATGTTTGACTTGATTGTTCAACTAAAAGAGGAGGGACTCTCGATTTTGCTAGTCGAACAAAACGTGGGACAGTCTTTGGATATCGCCGAACGTGTTTATGTGCTGGAAAACGGAGGTATTCGCTTTGAAGGTACCTCAAAAGAGTTGCTCGCCAGTGATGTGATGCGGCAAGCTTATTTGGGCGCTTGAGAGACCCATGGATGAGAAGGAAGGGTAAGAGGATATGAATCATTTTTATAAGGCTGGCCAAACTGCACGTCTAGCTGATCTACCTGATCAAGCTCATCAAGAGCAACTTGGGCACACAGCACACCTTTGGCCTTGTCTCTCAATGATCAACCTTCAGGGTCTCATCAAAGCTTTTTGCGTGCTCGCTTTAAGTTTATTTACTTTGGCTTTGTGGGCCCAATCCACCCCCGCTCCTGTTCGTATCTTGGTGGGTGCACCTGCTGGGGGAACCACGGACACGATGGCACGCAGCTTGGCTCAAGCTCTCTCCCAGCAATGGTCTCGCGTGGTGTTGGTGGAAAATCGTACAGGGGCTGGAGGAAATGTTGCCGCTGAGGCTGTCGCGCGCTCGGCCCCGGATGGTCTCACGCTACTCATGAGTTTTACCTCTCACGCCATCAACGCGAGTTTGTACCCCCACTTGCCCTTTGATCCGATCAAGGACTTTACCCCGATCACGATGGTCTCGACCTCACCGTCGATCTTGGTGGCTCATCCTAGTGTGGCGGCCAATACCATGCCTGAGCTCATCGCCTTGGCCAAAGCCCATCCAGGAAAATTGAATTTTGCGATTGGTGCTTTGGGCTCCTCCCTTCATTTGGCGGGAGACGCCTTCAAGCTTAAGGCTGGCGTGAATATTGTGAACGTGCCCTACCGCGGTACCGCTCCAGCAATCCAAGACGTCTTGGCCGGTCAAGTGGAATTGATGTTTGCAAATGTGGGCAATGCTCAGCAGTATCTGGCGGCCGGTAAGCTCAAAGCCTTGGGAGTCACCAGTCCCAAGAGGTTGCCCGCTTTTCCACAAGTCCCCAGTATCGCCGAGACCCTTCCAGGCTTTGAGTCCAGCGCTTGGTTTGGGCTTTTTGGTCCCGCAAAAATTCCTCCCGACTTGCTCGCCCGTCTTGAGTCCGGTGCCAGGGCGGCGATTTTGACCCCAGACGTGAAGCAGCGCATCGAGTCAGAAGGCGCCAGCGCTGTGGCCAATAGCTCTCAAGAGTTTGCAAAATTTTTAGAAGTCGACATTGCCCGCTGGCGTGAGGTGGTGAAGTTCTCCGGAGCAAAACCAGAATGAAAACCCCTCAAACCTTGGCGCAAAAGGTGATTGCCAAAGCCGCTCGTAGGCCTAGTGTTGAAGTGGGTGAACTGCTCAACTGCCAAGTGGACTTGGCCATGTTCCATGACTCCTCTGGCCCTAGGCGTTTGGCTCCCATGCTTGACGAGCTCGGGGCACAGATTTGGGACAAGAATAAAGTGGTGTTGGTGCTCGACCACTATGTCCCGGCCAAGGATGAGGAGTCCAGTGCCATTGTGCAACTCGCCAGGGACACTGCTAAGCGTTGGAAGTTGCCCCACGTGATTGATTCTGAGGGCATTTGCCATGTGGTACTCCCAGAGCGCGGGCACTTAAGGCCAGGGATGTTTTGTGTTGGAGGGGACTCGCACTCGCCAACGGGTGGTGCCTTTGGCAGTTATATGTTTGGTGTCGGGGCCACTGAGATGCTCGGAGTGGTGGTGACGGGAGAGATATGGCTTGAAGTGCCGCAGACCTTAGCGTTGAATTGGGAAGGCTCACTCAGTGCTGGTGTTTGTGCCAAAGACATGATGCTCCACATGATCGCCAAACTTGGTTTGAACGGTGGGCGCTACCAAGCGCTTGAGTTTACGGGAAGTGCTGTTCAAAGCCTTGGTATGCAAGAGCGAATGACGCTCTCCAATATGGGGGCCGAGATGGGCGCGCAAGCCGCCCTGGTGGCTGCCGACCAAGTCACGGTGGACTATTTATTGCAAACGGGTGTTGCCCCTGAGGCATTGGAGGACTGGCGTGAGTGGCGCAGTGACACCGGTGCTGCAACGGAACTTCACAAGTTTGATGCCCGCACCTTGGCGCCTCAAATTGCCGCCCCCCATTCTCCGGCTCTCACCAAAGCGGTGACCGAGTACGCGGCAACCCCTATCGATATTGCCTACATCGGGGCCTGCACGGGTGCCAAATTGGTGGACCTTCGCGCCGCTGCGAGTGTGCTTAAAAATCAACGTGTTCACCCCAAGACCCGCTTGATGGTCGCCCCTGCAAGCGCGCGCGACCAAGAGGTGGCAAGACAAGAGGGGACTCTACAAGTGCTGATTGACGCGGGCGCACAGATCTTACCCAACAGTTGTGGAGCGTGTGCGGGTTATGGTGCTACTTTCGAGGAAGGGATGACGGTAATGTCGAGTACAGCCAGGAATTTCAAAGCCCGCATGGGACCCCCCAGTGTGCAGGTGTATTTGGGTTCACCCTTTAGCGTGGCTGCAGCGGCCATCAAAGGGCAAATTGCCGATGTGCGTGAGATGTTGTCATGAATAAAGAGTCTGTCACTTCAGTGACTCCACAAGCTGCTCAAACAAGTTCGCGGGTGTGGCGCCTAGGAGATCAAATTGACACCGATGCCTTGGCTCCCGGGGCCTACATGAAGTTTGGCATTGACGTGATTGCAAAGCACACTCTGGAGTCCTTGAGACCCGAGTTTGCCTCGGAGGTGCAAGCGGGGGATGTGATCGTGGCGGGAGAGGGCTTTGGGGTTGGGTCTTCTCGTGAGCAAGCCGCGGGGGTGTTGGTGCATCTTGGAGTGAAGGCGGTTATTGCGCCGAGTTTTAGTGGGCTTTTTTATCGCAACGCATTTAATTTGGGGTTGCTCCTTCTCACTTGCACTCGGGCTGACGAGATTCAAGAGGGCATGCGTGTGCAAGTTCTCTCCAGTGGTGTTCAAATTGAAGGGGGAGCGTTGTTGAGCGTCAAACCGGTTCCGGACTTTTTGCTGGAGATGGTGCGCGCCAAGGGGCTCTTGAATGTGCTGAAGGCTCGTATTGCGTCGGGTCAACTCCACACTCGCCCGCAAGATTGAGGGTCAAAACCAAAACCAAAGCCAAAGCCAAAGCCAATGGCTGACTTGCTTGTCTAAACGCTTTGCTCTCGAGACAATGTTGGCGATGTTTTTTTTGCTGTTAGGAATTCATGTCTGTGCTCAACTCTTCTAATCCTCAAACCAAAGCTTTGGATCCGGTAACTTTGGCTGTCTTGGCAGGTCGTCTCGAGCAAATTGCCGACGAGATGGATGCCACCTTGTACAGGAGTGCATTCAATCCCATCATTGCAGAGGCCCATGATGCTTGCCACGGTCTGTACGATGCGGTGAGTGCTGACACCTTGGTTCAAGGTAAATCGGGTTTGCCCATTTTTGTAGGGGTGATGGCCTTTGCAGTGCGCGCGGCCTCCCGGGTGGCCCAAGAACGTGGCGGCATGCAAGACGGTGACACTTGGCTCTTTAATGACCCCTACGAAGGTGGTACCCATGCCAATGACTTTAAGTTGGTGAGGCCTTACTTTAAAAATGGAGTATTGTTTTGTTACTTGGCATCGGCAGCACACTGGCACGATGTCGGCGGAGCGGTCCCAGGAAACTATAACCCTGCGGCCACCGAGTGCTGGCAAGAAGCGGTGCAAATCCCACCGGTTCGCATCATCAAAGCGGGCGAGTTGCAAGACGATGTTCTTGCCATTTTGCGAGCCAATACACGACTACCGGACAGCTTGTGGGGGGATTTGAATGCCCAACTCGCGGCTCTAGACCTCGGGGTCAAGCGACTCGATGCCTTACTGGAAGACTATGACAGCGAGGTGGTGTTAAAAGCTTTTGAGGCCCTCAGAAAACGCGCTCACCGCTTGATGCGTGAACACATTCAAGCTTTGCCGGATGGTGTCTATTCCTTTGAGGATATTTTGGACAATGATGGTGTGGTGGACGAGCCCCTCAAAATATCACTACAAATGCGCATCCAAGGAGAACACTTGAGTTTGGATTTCTCCAACTCCTCAGCCCAGTGCCAAGGCCCCGTGAACATCTCCCGGGCCACCGCGGTGGCTGCATGCTATGTGGCCTTGAAACACGTATTTCCCGATGTGCCTGCCAACGCTGGGGTTTTGGATGCCGTGGAGTTCATTATCCCTGAGGGCTTGGTGATCAGTTGCGAGAGACCTAGGCCTGTGGGCGGCTACACCGAGACCATTTTACGAATGATCGATGTGATCTTCTCGGCCATGGCCCAAGCCTCTCCCAATGAAGTGGTGGCCCATGCTTATGGAACCATCAACGCCTTATCGATTGCGGGCTACAAAAACCTGGGCCCGCAAAAAAGAGTGCCTTGGGTCATGTTCAGCTTTTTTGGGGGAGGGCACGGTGCTCATGCCCATGGAGATGGTTTGAGTCATGCCAATGCACCAATTTCCACGGCAACCATTCCGCCACTGGAGATCCTTGAGGCGGCGTATCCCGTGATGTTTACCCAGTGGGCCTTGCGCCCTGACTCGGGTGGCGTGGGGGAGCATCGTGGAGGTTTGGGGGCTATTTATGAGATCGAGTTGCTTGAAGAATCTGCCCAAGCATTTGTTTTTGGTGAGCGTGCGCGCTCAGGACCTAAAGGCATTGTGGGGGGAGGGGATGGGGCACTCAATGTATTTGAGTATCAAGAAGGGGCGACTTGGTTGACACCTGCCTTTGGGGCCAAGATGAGAGGCATTTCTCTCAAGCGCGGTGAACGAGTGCGACTGCAAACACCGGGTGGTGGAGGCTGGGGAAACTCTGAGTCACGCAGTGCCCAAGATACTGCCCGTGATGTGGAGATGGGTTATGTGAGCCACGATGCATCGGCCCAGAACGGAGACGCATCATGAATAACAAATCAAGCCATTCAACTCCCCCCTCTCAATCCCCCGGCGTGGTCGTAGGGGTGGATGTCGGGGGCACATTCACTGATCTTTTTGTACTGGACTTGGGGGCGAATCAGGCCCACATCATCAAAGTGCCCTCTACGCGTGGCCAAGAGGCCCAAGGGTTCATGCGCGGCATTGAGGCCGTGCACCATGTCTTGCAGCCCGAGAGTGCAGTGGGCGAAGGATCTGAAGCAGCACATCCTGGACTGGCCTCTTGCATCACGACACTGGTGCATGGCACCACCGTCGCTACCAATGCATTGCTTGAGAGAAAAGTTGCTAAGACAGGACTGATCACCACCCGTGGATTTCGTGATGTACTGGAGATGAGACGAAGAGACCGTGCGCAGACTTGGGGTCTGAAGGGCAGTTTTGTGCCCATCATCCCCCGAGACTTGAGGCTTGAAGTCGATGAGCGTGTGCTCGCCTCTGGAGAGGTGCACACCGAGGTCGATTTGAAAGAAGTCAAGGCCCAGGCGCAGCAACTCTTGGATAAGGGTTGTGAGGCCATTTGCGTCTTCTTTGTCAATGGCTATGCCAACCCCATCAATGAGATGCGGGCCAAAGCTTGCATTGAAGAATTTTGGCCCAATGCACACGTGAGTGCAGCGACCCAAGTGCTTCCTGAAATCCGCGAATTTGAGCGTTGCTCAACGGCGAGTTTGAATGCCGCCTTGCAACCTGTGGTGGGAGGGTATTTGTCTCGCCTGGAGGAAGCCTTGGCGGAACAAGGATTTTTGGGTGAACTCTTGATTGTGCAAAGCAACGGTGGGGTGATGTCTGCTCCCACGGCGGGAGAGTTTCCGGTTCGAACGGCTCTCTCGGGACCTGCAGCGGGTGTGATTGCGTGTGCAGAAATAGCCAAGGCTGCAGGCTACCCCAACGTCATCACAGGTGATATGGGGGGTACAAGTTTTGATGTGTCCTTGGTGAGCGAGGGGCAAGCAGCATTGGCTGCGCAAACTGCCATTGAGTTTGGACTCGTGGTGCGTTCTCCCATGATCCAAATTGAGACGATAGGTGCAGGAGGAGGCTCGATTGCGTGGGTTGACTCGAGTGGCATGCTGCAAATTGGCCCTGAATCCGCGGGCTCCAATCCAGGTCCTGCGTGTTATGGTCGTGGAAACCTGCGTGCAACAGTGACCGACGCCAATGTGCTATTGGGCCGCATTGCTGCCCATCGACCCTTGGGGGGAGGTGGCTTGAAGCCCTTGAGTGTGGAGTTGGCGAGAACGGCGGTTGAGCAAAGCGTTGCCAAGCCCTTGGGGCTTGATGTGTACGCTGCTGCAGAGGCGATTCTCACCTTAGCCAACGCCAAAATGGCTGGCACCATTCGACTCGTCTCGATTGAGAAAGGTCACGATCCACGCCAATTCGCCTACATGCCGTTTGGCGGTGGAGGGGCCTTGCATGTGTGCGCTTTGATGCGTGAGGTTGGGGTGAGTGTGGGGTTGATCCCTCGCTACCCTGGGGTGACCTCGGCCTTAGGGTGCGTCCTCTCCGACATGAAGCATGATGCAGTGCAGACATTGAATAAAAGTCTGCTTGAGCTCGATATTGAGGACTTGAGGGGAAAAGTTTCTCACCTCTCCAACTTGTGCCAAACACGCCTTGATGCATCAGGCGTTGCTTTCGTGAAGATTGTTGAAACGATTGTGCTGGATATGCTCTACCAGGGGCAAACTCATACGGTAGCCGTATCCCTAGAGGCGCATGAATTGACCCAAGAGGGCATTTTGCAAGCCTTCGAGCGCACCTACTTGGCTCAATTTGGTCGGATTTTGAAGGGGCCGGCTGTGAGGGTGCTCAATCTGCGCTACGCACGGGTAGGTGAGAGGTCAAAGTTTGATCTCTCCATTTTGGCGCCCAAGTCCGTCCAAGTGCCAACGGCGTTGGGGCAAGAAAAAATCTTTCACCAGGGTCATTGGCTAGACGTGCCGCGTTATGCCAGACTTGAGTGGCCTGTGGGCTCGTGTGTGGTGGGCCCCGCCATGCTCGAGCAAGCCGACACCACCATTTGGCTCGAACCGGGCTTTGAAGGACGGGTAGATGAGTGGGGTAATTTGATCCTCAAGCGCTTGGAGTCAGCATCATGAGCGCACCCCATCAAGCAAAGCATTACGGTTTATTGATCGTTGATTTGCAAAATGATTTTTTGCATCCTGAGGGCGCCTACGCTCGTGGTCAGACCACGAGTGAGGAGGCGCGCTTGTTGCCAAGTCGTGTGCGCCCTGTGGCTCAGGCCCTCAAGAAACTGGGGACACATGGTGAATCCCACTCACCCGGTTTGGTGTGTGCCTCACTCTTTACGCTGTGGCCCAACGCCCATGGCGAGCCCATGGTATCGCCGCATTTGTTGGCCAAACGCAGTTTTTTGAGAAAGGGTGACTTTGCACCTGGCTCTTGGGGTCAATCGGTGGTGGAGACGTTGGTTGACGAAGTGGATGTGTGCGTGCAAAAGGTGGCCTACTCCGCTTTTTTCAATACCCAACTCGACTGGGTCTTGCGCCGTGCTGGGGTCAACACCTTGGTTGTTTGCGGCATTGTGACCAATGGGGGTGTGGCCAGCAGTGTGCGAGATGCCCATGTGCGCGACTACGACACAGTGGTGCTCAGCGACGGTTGTGCCGCATTCACCCAGGCTCAACACGAAGCAGCTTTGGCCGATATGGCCAGTGTGGCTCAAGTGATGAGTTGTGAAGAATTTTTATTGCAACTCAATCCAGACTAATACCTTGGAACTCTAAACCTCAAAACTGCATCTCTTTAATTGAATCCATGAAGAGTCCCCCCACCAGTCTTCACTCAACCCATAGGTGAGGCCTGTGGCTCACCACCCCTACTCAGCGTTCAGTCGTGTTTTTTTGATGCCCTTTTCTTTGAACCCATGACCTCACCGATCCTCACCCCCCGTATTGTGTCTGTGCCCGCTTTCAACACGATCATTGGGGACGCCAGCGGTTTTAACACTCCCGAGGCGGAGCTCTTGAGAGGCGCTCCTCATTTCAGTGTGGCAATTGTGGGCTCGGGCGCTTGTGGCTTGACTGCCGCTTTGATGCTCAAGGACCAAGGGGTGGAGTGTGTGCTACTAGAGAGGGACGCCAGCCCCCAAGGCTCTAGCGCTTTGTCGTCTGGGTTTGTGCCTGCAGCTGGCACTAAAGCCCAAGCTCGCCAAGCCATTGAGGACGACCCAGCCCAATTCGTCAAAGACATAGTCAACAAAAGTCATGGCCAATCAGCCCCTCATTTGGTTCAAGCCTATGTCAACGCTGTAGCCAAAGCGATTGATGCCTTGGAGGAGAGGCACGGGTTGAAATGGCGAGTGCTGGACCAATTTCTCTACCCAGGTCACACCACCCACAGAATGCACGCAGTGCCCGAGACGAGCGGGGAGGGGTTAATGTCTCGTCTGAGCAGGGCCGCACAAGAGGCCGATTTGACACTGCTCACCCAGGCACAAGTCACTGAGCTTTTCGTCGACCCCAAGAGTCGTGTGGTGGGCCTAGGATTGGTGCGACCGGATGGTTCGCAAGAAGTGCTTCGCTGTGATGCCGTACTCCTCGCGTGCAACGGCTATGGGGGTAACCCAGACTTGGTGGCCCAGTACTTGCCGCAAATGAAATCTGCAGTTTACGCTGGCCACGTGGGCAATGATGGTTCAGCGGTACAGTGGGGGCAGGCCCTTGGGGTGGCCCTCAAAGATATGGGTGCCTATCAAGGTCACGGGTCTTGGCAAAATGATCTGGGACTTTTGATCTCATGGGCGCTGATGGGTCAAGGTGGTATTCAAATCAATGCCCATGGACTGCGCTTTCACGATGAACACCAAGGGTACTCTGAGGCCAGTGTAGGGGTGTTGGCGCAACCCGGCGGAGTGGCCTGGTGTGTATTTGATCAAGCCGTGTTTGAGCTTGGCTTGACGTTTCCAGAATTCAAAGAAGCGCACACCCTTGGGGGGGTTAAACGGTTTGAGTCGGTGGCGTCCTTGGCTCAATGGGTTGGTTGTCCAGAGGACACTTTGTCATTGACTCTTAGTGGCCAACATCAGCCTCATGGACCCTCAGATGCACAGCACGCGAGTCTAAGTGCCATGGTCAGACCCCTCACTCCTCCTCTTTATGCCATCAAGGTCACGGGTGCACTATTTCACACCCAAGGCGGACTCGACATCAATGAGCATTGCCAAGTCATGGGACCCCAAGGTACGCCACTGCCCAATTTATGGGCAGCTGGCGGGGCCGCACGCGGCGTCTCAGGCCAAGAGGTGTGGGGTTATTTGTCAGGCAACGGTCTTTTGAGTGCTTTGGCAGGCGGCTTCATTGCTGCTGATAGCATCGCAAGCGCTTTGACACAGCAAGTTGGCCAGAAGGATTGATTTTTTTATTTTTTTATTTTTTTCTATTTTTCAGGATTGATCATGGACCGTGCAAGCTTAAAAGATCGAATCTCCCAACCCCGCGTGTTGCTGGCTCCGGGTATTTACGACGCCTTGAGTGCCTTGGTGGCCGAGCAAGCAGGTTTTGAGGCTTTGTACTTGTCAGGCGCCTCGATCGCCTACACCCTCTTGGGGCGAAGTGATGTGGGCTTGGTCACAGCAAGCGAAGTGGTCCAAACCTTAGGACACGTGTGTGAGCGTGTGAGTTTGCCTGTGATCGTGGATGCAGACACTGGGTTTGGGAATGCATTGAATACGCAAAGAACGGTGAGAGATTTTGAGCGTGCGGGGGCCGCCATGATTCAACTTGAAGACCAAACTTTTCCCAAGCGCTGTGGACACTTGAGTGGGAAAAGCTTGGTGAGCACAGACCATATGCGCGGTAAATTGATGGCCGCCTTGGATGCACGTCACTCAAAGGAGACGCTCATTTTGGCCAGAACTGATGCCATTGCTGTCGAGGGTTTTGAGGCCGCCATGGAGCGCGCGCAGGCATACGCAGACTGCGGTGTGGATGCCCTCTTCATCGAGGCCTTTAAAAACCAAGATCAAATGCTTGAAGCGTGTCGACATTTTGCCGGCAAAGTGCCCCTTTTGGCCAACATGGTGGAGGGTGGGCAAACGCCCATTCAAAGTGCAGCCGAATTGGCAGCCTTGGGTTTTAAATTGGTGATTTTCCCAGGCGGCACAGCGCGGGCCGTTACCCGCACATTGCAGTCGTATTACCAAAGTTTGAAAGTGCACCAAACCACGGCCCCGTTCAAGGATCAAATGCTCGATTTTGATGGCTTGAATGCTGTGATTGAAACCCCAGCATTGATGGCCACGGGAGCTCGCTATGATTTGGAGAAAAATTAAAGCTTGAGCTGAGCCATCATTTATTCGAGTAATCGGTGGGCAACTACTTTGTAATTGATCGCGCGTTCAGTATCAGTCTTTGGCACCCATCGAGAGTGCTTGAGCACGAGAGGCACTCAAATCGCTTTGCTTGGCCGGACTCAAGTCCCAGCCTTGCAGGTGTTGGTGGGCCACTTGGCTTAGGGCGTCAATCCAACTTGCATCGTTATTTAAGCAAGTGATGTATTCAAAACGCTCTCCACCCTCTTCCAAGTACGCATCGCGAACTTCCATGGCAATTTCTTCTAGCGTCTCCAAGCAGTCGCTGGTAAAGCCTGGGCACACGACCTGGATGTGCTTCACCCCTTCTCGGGCCAAGGCTCTGACAGTGGGTTCCGTGTAGGGCTCAAGCCATTTTGCTTTGCCAAAGCGAGACTGAAAGGTCACGCGGTATTGGCTCTTTTCCAAGCCCAAATGCTCGGCCAAGAGGCGTGCCGTTTTGAGGCACTCGCAGTGATAAGGATCCCCAAGGAGCAATGTGCGCTCGGGGACGCCATGAAAGCTCATGATCAACATCTCTGAGCGTGAGTGCTCGGCCCAATGGGCACGAATCTTTGAGCCCAAGGCCGAGATGTAGCTCGCTTGGTCGTGGTAGTGATTGATAAATCGCAATTCAGGAACGAAGCGCGCCCGCTTGGCCCAGGCATAGACTGCGTCAAAGACACTGGCAGTCGTGGCTGCACAGTATTGTGGGTAGGCGGGAAGGATCAAGACGCGTGTCACCCCTAGCTCTCGCAACTCTTCCATGACTTTAGCCACGCTAGGTTGACCATAGCGCATGGAGTAGCGCACCAACACCGATTCACCTGCGGCATCAAAGCGCGCTTGGAGCAACTCGGCTTGGGCCTGAGTCCAGACCTTCAGGGGTGAGCCCTCCGGAGTCCAAATGACCGCATACTTCTGTGCAGATTTGGCAGGGCGGACACGCAAAATGATGCCGTGCAAGATAATGAGCCAAAGCCATTTGGGGATTTCGACGACTCTGGGGTCGCTTAAGAATTCTGCCAAATAGCGACGCAAGGCGCCTGATTCAGGCGCCTCTGGGGTCCCCAAATTGCACAGCAGCACAGCTGTCTTGGGGGCTTGTCCGTGACTGTAGGGGGGTTCTTTTGAAAAACGTGATTGTTGAGCCATGCGCTATTTTCTCACCTTCGGGGCTCGAACTTACCAAAGTCCGTGCAATATCCTTGGATTTGGATGATACCTTGTGGCCCATTGCGCCCACCTTGGTTCATGCGGAACGAGTTTTAAAGGACTGGCTCGCCATTCATGCCCCGCTCAGTTTGAGTGTGTATGAAGATCAAGAAATTGTGCAAGGCTTGCGAGAGGCTGTGAAGGCTCAATTTGCCCATGCTTTGCACGATTTGAGTGCCATGAGAACCGAGCTCATGGCATTGGTACTTGAGAAAGCGGGTTATACACGAGCGTTGGCCCAACCGGCGTTTGAGGTCTTTTTTGAAGCTCGCCAGCACATTGAGTTCTACGACGATGCCTTGCCAGCGATTGTGCGCCTGGCCAAGAAGTATCCCTTGGTCGCCTTGTCCAACGGAAATGCAGACGTAACGCGCCTAGAGATCGGGGCTTACTTTCACTCGGCTGTGAGCGCTCAAGGCGTGGGCGTCGCGAAGCCCCATCCGGATATTTTTCACCACACCGCCAAGCATTTGAAGCTTCAGGTGCACGAGGTCTTGCACGTTGGAGATGATGTGCATACTGATGTTGAAGGCGCTCGCGCAGCAGGTATGCAAGCTGTATGGCTTAATCGGGAACAAAAGCCCTGGGCACTGACCACGCCAGAGCCTTCTTGGGTGCACGACTTGTTCGCTTTGTGCGAGATGCTCGGTGTGTAGACCTGACGCCAGTGAAATAAAAGATCGATTCTCACTTACTCCTTTTCACTGATCACTTCGCTATTACGTGCCGCCTTGGTTTAATTTAAGTGAGGCGTAGAGTGTCAATACCAGCGTTTAGCCTGATAGTGCTTCAATGACTGCTTTACCCGACAACACGGCCCCCTCAAGAGTGCTCGGATAAGGCCCCAATACATAATCTCCGCAAGCCCAAATCCCTGTTGCAACCTGGAGTGGGGGCCGTCTAAGTCCTACCAAGGGTGCAAAGGTCGCACGCTTTTCGATGATGCAACTCTCTAGTCTTGGCGCAAGCAAACCCAAATCATCTCTCGCCTGTGCCAGTACTCGCTCGGTAATCTCCTCTCGGCTGAGTCCTCTGCTGTCACTCACAACAAAGGCCCAAACGATTCGTTGCGGCTCACCCGATTTGCTGTTGACGGGGGGCTCGATTGGTGGGCGTTCTATTGAGGGATGAGTTTGCTCAGGCCTTTGGTCTGAAGTTTGGCCTGAAGTTTGGTCTGAAGTTTCGTCTGAAGTTTCGTCTGGAGTTAAAAAATGGGTTTGGATTGCAAATTGGGCTGGAGCTCTTGCAGAGGTTTCAAGCATCACCACTGGGTCGAGTTGTACTAGTGGCGGATTGCTTAAAGATACGCTCACGTAGACCGTGGCAATGGGGTAGTGGGTGAGCTCACTTGCACAATTTGACCAAGAAGGGGCCACCTCACGGGTGAGATGCGAGGCTTGCCAAGCTGAGGTTGCCAATATCACAGGTTCATTGTCAGCCAAAGGTATATCGCGCAAAGATTGAACGTGATAGCCAAAGTGAATGATTGCCCCTCTGCTTTGGAGCCACTGGACGGCAGGCTTGACCAAGATGTCGCTCAAAGTGACGCGGGGGAGTAAAAAATCACAAGACTGGGGTAGATTTGAAAAGGCGTCGACCAGTACACGGACAAAGACTCGAGCACTGGCCTCATGCGCGGGAATATTCAATGCGGCAAGGCACAAGGGTTCAACCAAGTCGCGCATCACGCGCTGGCTGGCGAGAGAGCAGAGTCTTTTGACACTCATGTCCAGGCCTTGTGCGCTCAAGCGATCGGCCAAGCTTGAGAGCAAACGCCAAATCATGATGAAACCCACCAGTCCCACTAAGGAGAATCGGTCCGTCCCTCTCCAGCGGGAATTGTTCGCCACCGCCTTTATCAGTCCCCAAAGACCTCCACCGTTGGCCAAGCGCAGACCTTGTCCTTTGGCGTCGCACAGGTGAAGAGGGAATCGGGACAGAACCCGCTCGGCGTCCACTCCAACCACTGTCATCAACTTCAACGTGTCACGGTAGGCGCCCAGCAGCAAGTGTTGTCC
>DAISKH010000054.1:8052-18376 GCA_036821105.1 Limnohabitans sp. | reverse complement strand
AAAATATTCAAGAATTGCAAAATTCTTCTACAAAAGATAAATCAAAAACTGCTGAAATCAAAATTGATAATTCAAATTCAATTTCAATTGAGAATTCTACAGAAGATAAAAATATTCAATTGCTAGGATCAAAAAATTCATTAAACAATCAGCAGCATATCGTTCCCGAAGTAATTGAAAAAAATATCCAATCTATACAAAATCAAGAATCAATATCTAACAAAATATCAATCAATTCTAACGAAATTTCATCGTCAATTATATCTACTGCTCCAGAAAGTTTTGCTGATCATTCGGAAACAAATCCATCGTTAAAAATTGAAGTAAATACTCAATCTACTTCTCTAAAAATCAATTCAGATATAAACATATCTAAGTCAAAAGAAAATCTAAATTCTGATGAAATTCGTGATCGAAATGTTCCGTTTACTTCCAATCCTTATGAAACAACTACGTTGATAGTGGATAGAAATAAAGCGAGTGATAGCACAGCCAACAAAAAGGCTGAACTTATTCAATCAATTAACAAAATCACCAGTAAAGAAAATGCAAATCGTCTCTCAAAAATCAATGATGATCTAGAAGAGGTTCATGGAAAGTTAAGGCTTTTAGAAAAAAATTCTCCTTTAATAACAATTGATAATGTAGTTATCACAAAGAAACAATACAAAGGATCAAAAAATAATTTTTCCTCTAAAGAGTTTCAACAGCAAAAGATATCAGAAAAATCAAATATTATTTCTGACGAATTAGATAATGAAATCAAAGATATATCAAATAAGAAATCTTCAAAAGAACTCGGGAAGATAGATGAAAATACGAATGAATTAGATTTTCACAACAATCAAGTGGTCGAAAAGATTTATTCCCCATCCAACAATACGATGAATCTTCAAGATGACAGATACATTAGCAAAACTTCAAATAATGAAACTCTGACCCTTAGTGTGGCAAAAGAGTCCTTGGCCTTGGCCAAGAAAGAAAAGCAACTAACTATTAAAAACAATAGTCAATCGAGGATGAAAACACAAATTGATGACTATAGTCTAGCTGAATTTGGAAAAATTAATCTTGAATCGAGAACGATTAACTCTTCGCATGACCATGCAGGTGAATTGACTTCAATTGCAACTTTAGAACTGCATAACTCAATTCCTTCAATTACTAATTCGAAAAGGAATTTACGAAGTATTGAAAATCCAACATTAGCTTTCATCGCTATGCGAAGAAATTTAAGACATCAAATCTTAAACACATTCAAATTAACGGTTGTCGCAGCTATATTTACTTTTGCATCAGGATTTAGCGACATTGGATGCGATTTGGTTCAATGCTCTTGGAAACAATTAGAAGCACCATTGAGTGTTGAATTTCAAGACTACATCATCAAAACTCAAGATGTTTTGTTGACGCTTCTTGCATAAAATGTGCTTACGAAATGAAGTTTTTTACTAATATTTTTAGAGACAAAAATTCTCCAGAATTTAAATTTTGGAAATTATTGATTAATTTTATTATTTTTATTTCATGCCTAGAAGTTGCAATCGAAACCGACAAATCGCTTGCTTCAAATCTAGAAAATCAATTAAAAATTGTTGAATATATTGCCGTTGTTTTTTTTACTTTTGACTATTTAGGTAATGTCATAATTGCAAGAAATCGAATTAAATATATTTTTAGCATTTGGGGATTAATAGACTTACTCGCCATCTTACCCACGATTTTACAGGTTGCACACCTCACTGGGTTTCAGGGAATTAAGTTAATGCGGACACTACAAGTCGCAAAAATGATGCGTATATTTAAGATGCTTCATCTAGCGATTGAAGCGTCAAAGTCTGAATCTGCTACTACTGATCCAATTAAAACAAATTTAAAAATATATTTCACCTGCTTCTTTTTGGTGATTATGACAAGTTCTACCCTTATGTACTACATCGAAGGTGGATGTTATTCCGAAGAAGTCATGACTGAAGGTCAACATAAACTTGATGTTTTGGCACATTTAAAAAATACAGATACAAGTTTTGAAATTCCTCCAGCCGTCTTCATTCCCACAGATCCTTTGACAGGCAATGAAATTCCAGAGGATAAACGCGTTTTTACTTCTATCCCTCAATCTGCGTGGTGGAGCTTTTTGGCAGTCACTGGTAACAGTGAATTTTTCCCTGTCACTCTCGGCGGGAAATTAGTTGCTGCAGTAACTTACTTTTTAGGATTAATACTTTTTGGTATTTTGATCAATATTGTTGGAAAATCGATCATGAAAAATTTCTTCATCGATCCTGAACCCCATACACATATCTCCAAAGAAGAGATTATTAATTTAATGATTCAACTTAATTGGATCACAAACCAAGAAAAAATTATTTTCTTAGATCTCCCGCAAGATGAGATCAATCTTCGTTTACGAATATTATGTCAACTATAAAAAATACTATGCCTAGATAAATTGGAGTTCAGTCGAAATAAAAGAGCTAACTTTATTTCACTTTAAATTATTTACTTTAGTCTATACAATAATTTTTTTATTATTGTGAACTTTCATTCACGATATGATAGTTTAACTTTACCCTTAGAATGAATGATATTAGACAGACCCTTGGATAGTACATTCTGGTCCAACGAACCTTATTTTTCATACTTCTTAATTACGGGAAATTCAATGAGTGGAATAAATACTCAGGAATTGTCTAACTTCATAGTTTCAATTAATTTTGTTCTTTAGAAGGCGAACAATGACTTCAAAACGTTCTTTTCTTTTGTCCTTGGGAGCAGGCCTAATGGTACCTAGCTTTGCCCAAAATACGAGCATAGCACCCAAAACAAAAGGTCCTTCTGTTTGGCTTGATCTAGACCAAGCTGAGCTCGATGCGGCTTATGATCAAAGCGTCTATGCTCCTAATTTGCAACTTATACAGACTCAATATGCTAGTAATAGTGATTTGACCAGACGTCGCCTTGGAGAGCCTCAAAACTTTTCTTATGGTCCCACGGCTTTTGAAAAACTAGATGTTTTTCTTAGCCCAAAATCCAATGCACCTATCAATATCTTTATCCACGGTGGTGCTTGGAGAGGGGGTAGAGCCAAGGATTACGCTTACAACGCTGATATATTCGTAAATGCTGGTGCTCACTGTGTTATCCCAGACTTTATCAACGTTTTACAAGCCAATGGGGATTTAATGCCCATGGCCGAGCAAGTTCAGCGTGCCATTGCTTGGGTCTATCAAAATGCAAAAAGCTTTAACGGAGATCCCCATAAGATTTATCTCACCAGTCATTCCTCCGGCGCTCACTTGGCGGGTGTTGCTCTCACCACTGACTGGGAAAAAAAATATAGTCTGCCAATGAATATGATTAAAGGTGCGATATTGTGCAGCGGTATGTATGAGCTCAAACCTGTTCGGCTGTCTGCTCGAAGCAACTACGTTAAATTCACTGATGAGATGGAAGAGGCTTTGAGCTCACAACGTCATTTAAGCCTTTTAAACACTCCCGTCATCGTTGCACACGGCTCCCAAGAAACACCTGAATTTAAACGTCAAAATCGGGAGTTTGCAAAAGCCGTGAAAGACATGGGTAAACCTGTGGAGTTTATCGTTGGACAAGGCTACAACCACTTCGAGATGCCTCAAACTCTAGCAAACCCGTACGGAATTTTAGGGGAAATGGTTCTCAAACAAATGGGGCTATCTTGAAATAGATCAATACATTTGAGGATCATTAAATGTACTTACACAAAATAACTCTATCTAAGAAAGAAATAACAGACTTTATTGAGGTTCAAGCTTGATATTTGTGGCTTGAATTACTTTTTGTGCCAATTGACGGTCTTGCCTTGTAAAATTTGCAAATGCCTCCTGACTACTCGGAGTTGGCTCAAAGGCTTGAATTGATAAAAAGGTCTCATTGAGCATCGGATCGTGGACTGCCTTTGTGAATGCTTGGTTCAATTGCTCGATAACCGGAACAGGAGTTTTCGCAGGTGCAAAGATACCGACCCAAGCCTGCGTACCAGGATCCAAGCCCAATTCACTCAACGTAGGTATATTGGGGAGTTGCGCTAACCGCTTAGGACTGGTCACTGCAAGTGCTTTCAATTTCCCAGACTTGATCAGTGGTAAAACAAATCCCAACGCCACATAAGTGACATCCGATTCTCCTGATAGCAATGCAGGTATAGTTTGTGTCGATCCCTTGTAGGGTACGTGGGTCATTTCTATTTTGGCTTGATGATCAATCCAACTCAAGTAAATATGTGGATTACTACCCATCCCAAAACTCGCCCAATTGACAGTCTTGGGATTAGCCTTGGCATAAGCGATGAGTTCTGCCATAGTGTCATAGGGTGATTTAGCCGAGGCAATAATGACGCCAGAGATTCTGACCAAATCGGCGACAGCCACAAAATCCTTCGCTGGATCGTAGGGCATTTTGGCAAACATAAATGGGTTAAGGGACATCCCCTCCCCTGTGCCCAAACACAGGGTATAACCATCTCCTGCAGCCTTGGCACATGCATCAAAAGCAATAAAACCACTCGCACCTGGTTTGTTATCCACCACAATGGCTTGCCCTAACTCAGTCTGGGCTCGTTGGGATACATTTCTGGCTAACACATCAATAGCCCCTCCTGCAGGATACTGAACAATCAAGCGAATGGGGTGATTGGGAAAGCTCTGTGCAAACAAGAAATCTTGCCACAAGATAACCACAAAAATAAAGGCGAGTTTTGAGATGATTTTCATCGTAAGTGCATCAGTTAAGTATCGTCAACAGTCTGTGCCCATTGTGGCAAGTAACCCAATTGCTCAAGGCTCTTGTGAATCCATCAAAATAAAGGCAACCCTACAATTCTTGGTGCCACGATTGACCCATGCATGGTTGGATGCTTGCTGAACCACGACATCACCTTCTTTCAAGTGAACTTCAGTGTCATCGAGCAACATATCAATCTCACCGGAAAGAACCAAAGCGTAGTCAACTGTTCGAGTTCTGTGCATCATAGAGTGGCGAGGAGGCATTCCACGTTTGGGTACATTGTCACCCACAATTTTCATCATGGTATCAACGGGAAGGCGTTCAATTTTTTCAGTTGTCGGTACAAAATCCACAATTCGAAACAAGGTTCCATTTTTACCAGGTGAGACGCCCACTTTAGTTTTGGCCCAGTCATCTTTATCTGAAAAATTCAAAGGATACTGCTGAGTAACCCAAACATCACCTGCTGGATTGGGTGACCTCAAAGAACTCATGTCCACTTTATCGTCAAAGAGCACCACTGCTTTACCTGCACTGTTGACACTGGTGACAACACGCCTAATTTGAGCAACACCTGAGGCAGTTTGCGCCATACTTACGGCAGCACAACCTAACATTAAAAATCCACAGATGAGGTGATTTATTTTTTTCACGAAAGTCTCCTTAAAAATCTTAAGGTACCTCATGATGTGTAGCTTGTCTATGATGCAACTACCTATTAAAAGGCTAAATTTTGAACTTAGAGGGTAGTATTTTAGGGAGGCTTATGGACTCCAAGTCCCTCAGATTGTCATAACAAAACGCCTTGATTTGAAGTTCAAATGATAGGCAACAAAAGATAGCTAGGGTTTTCAGGGCTTGAATGAATGCTGCACTGTGCGTCAAAAATCGCTTTTGGTCGATCCTGGGAGTCGTTGTGAAGGAACCAGCCTGAACCCCGCTGTTCCCCAACCTCGCTCAATCGTTCAAAATCTTGCCCTTGCACACACAGCACCAAGCTCGAACCCTTGGGTAAGTGCAAACTAGAGGGCCAAATCTCCACTTCGACCTCATAAATCACATCTTGTTGAAGAAAATCGGATTTTTGATGCGTGTGAAACGGCCGATAGGGCAAGGACTTGATAGGATCCAAAGCACGTTGAGAGACTCTTAGCCATCCTTGGCTCACTGGAGAGCGAGGCTCAGTGGCACTAAAAAAGGTCACCTCCTTGCCGTCCGCATCAAATGCTCGCAAGGTCACAAAAAGATCCATATCCCGAGTGCTTGAGGAAACAAAAAGCTTGGCAACTGCGGGACCTGCAAATCTCAGCTCTTCATTTAAGGGGCCCAACTCAAAACTCAGCCCCTCGGACCACGCTTGGTAGTTATAACGCTCAGCCTTTTCAGGTTTCTCATAACTTAAACGACAAGATTTGTCACTCAAATAAAGTGGCGTCCACTTGGTGTGATCCAGTGGCCAAGATTCGCCCAGTACATTATCGTGTACTTGGTCATCTACTCCCCTCACACAGACCTCAACACGAGACTCTCGCTCCCAACCATTGTTGATTTGCTTGAGAAATCGATCAAAAAAACGCTGCTGTAATTTCACATTCTCAGGCATTAAAAAGGTTAAAAAATACGATCCGGTTTGCAGCTTGAGCCATTTATCCTTAGAGGCGATATTTAAAAAACCTTCGACTGTTCCCCTCAAATGCAGTCCCAATCCACCATAATTTGCAACTACTAATGCTGGAATTTGAATTTGATCAAAGCTTGGACTGCGCTCTCTATAAAACTCATCATCTAAAGGGTGCGCCAAAATCTGTCCGATATAGTCGGTGCGATTATTCTCTAGAGTGCTTGCATCCAAGGCCAATGGTCCTGTATTTCGCTCTCCGGTCACAATGTCCACAAACGGGGAATCTGAATTTCCGTGCTGATTTCTGAGGACACTTCGATTCCACCAACGTTTGGCAAAACCACTCCCAAAGATCCCTCCTTGTCGGGTTCGATCACGGTAAAAATCAGAAGCACCTTGCCATGGAACGATTGCAGCCAAATGAGGAGGCTTCAACGATGCGATCATCCATTGACCTGCAGCGTAGTAAGAAATACCCAACAATCCAACTCGTCCATTTGACCAATCCTGCACCCCAGCCCATTCAATGGCATCATACAAGTCTTGGAATTCTGCAGGTGAATTGACATCGAGTTTCCCAGGCGACTTGCCTGCACCGCGTGAATCAATTTTGAGGATATGGTATCCCTCGTAGACCCATGACTCGGGATCCGGCGTCTCAAACACCAAGTGCGATAGGGTTGAATGGGCCGCAACCTCAGGACAACGCACCATCAGTTCCTCAAATGCAGGGGGCATGAATTGACTCAAATGAACGTCTTTGCCATAAGGTCCTAAGGTGAGAACCACGGGGTGAACACCTGAACCAGTGGCACGGTAGAGATTGGCGAACAAGTGGGTGCCATCACGCATAGGGATTTGTATGTTCCGTTCCATCAAAAATGGTCCACGTTTACCCTGAATTTCGATGGTGTTTGATTGCATGATCAGTCTCTTGGATATTCAAATTTGGTGCGGGAAACACTCTTCAAAGTTCTCATCTTTAGCTTAAAAATCGAAATGAACGTTCGAATCTTAATCGCTGGCCTCGATATGATTCCTTTTGATCAAATCGGCATAGTCATTACGCTCAAGCCTCATGGAGGTTGCCAAGGCAGTGAGGTCGATTACATCAGGAATTAAGCCTTGGTCTTGAAGTTTGTTGGCAAATGCTTTATTTTGCGCTAAAAGGTTCAAGTTTTGATGAATAGCTTGAACAATGGCTGAAGGCGTTCCACTCGGGGCCACTAAACTAAAAGAGCTATGGGTGTTCACACTGGGGAAACCCAAATCAGCGAAGGTCTGCAGTTTCGGAAACAAGGGCGATTTATATTCACTTGCAAGAGGTATGAGTTTTCCTGAATTAATCAACGCCAATGAAGAGGCCATATCAGGCAACATAAACTTGAGTTGACCCGCGAGTAAATCCTGATAGGCCGGTGCAACGCCTTTGTAGGGTACATGCAAAAACTGTGCACCCGTTTTCTCTTCTAGCATCCTGACTCCCAAATAAGTGGTGCTGCCAGTTCCAGCAGAGCCAAAAGAGAGTTGTGCGGGATCTTTTTTTCCTGCCTCAATCAAAGATTGAAAACTTTTGATAGCACTGCCCTGCGGTACAACCAAGACCAGTGGACCAAAGACCCTTGCAATCGGCACAAAATCTTTATCTGCATCGTAGGATAAGTTTTTATAAATACTACCATTGATAGTGAGGGCTGTATTGGCCGAGACCAATAGGTTATATCCGTCAGGGGGCGCATGAGCTACAAAAGCTGCACCAATATTGCCACTAGCACCAGGACGATTGTCCACAATGAATTGCTGCTTAAAGGCTTCCCCCAAGGCCTGACTTAGGAGTCGGGCATACATATCCGTGCCACCTCCTGCAGACGAAGAAACGACCAGTCTTACAGGTCGATTAGGCCAAGATTCTTGAGCCCAGAGGGATGTAGACCAGCACGTCACGCCCAATGCCAGCAAGTACTTTAATAAAAGAGATATAAGAAGTTTCATCAGCGGCAAGCCTCAAGTTAAATGATCATGATCGGTATGAGCACACTAAATTCCTCCCCCACCCTGTTTTCAAGTATTTCTAGTTAAACCACTACATTGAAGTAGATTTTCTATCTTTTAGGAAGTCCTGCATCACCCAAGTGTGGCCTTCTAAGTCAAGTGTTCACTCTTGTTGAATATGGGCCTCCTTGGCCATTTTTTTATAGAACTTAATATCTCCAGATAAAAGAGCTGTGGTCTGTGCTGGGGTCTTATAAAAAGTATCTAATCCTGCGGCTGACAGCTTACTTTGAGTCGACACATCATCAGAGACCGACTTAATGTCGAGCTCTAATTTTCTAACCAAGGCGGCAGGAGTGTTGGAAGGTGCTATCAAGCCGTAGTAGTTTTCAACAGCATAGTCCTTGAGCTCCTCCAGCCCCGATTCGCTCACCGTAGGAATTTGAGGTGCATTGGGAGACCTCTTGGCACTGGTCACAGCCAATGCACGCATTTTGCCCTGCAAGATAAAAGGCAATGCGGGAGGCAAGGTTACAACGATCACGTCAAGTTGATTGCCCAGTAAATCAGAAACTGCAGAAGCACATTTGTATGGAATGTGCACGGCTTTGGCCTGCATTTGAAACTTGAGCAATTCCATGGCAAAGTGATGGGTAGTGGCAATACCACAACTTGCATAGTTAAGTCGATCAGGTTGACTTTTCATCAAGGCGATGAATTCCCTCAAATCATGAGCAGCCAATCGATTATTGACTGCAATCACAATAGGAGATGAGGTAAGCATTCCAAGCGGTACAAAATCAGTCAACAAATCAAAGGTGGTTTTCTCCAAAAGAGCCGCATTTCCGACTTGTGAGGCTGAGACCAACAAAAGGGTGTACCCATCTGCTGCGCTACGCACGACTTGCTCGGCACCCAAATTCCCACCCGCTCCTGGCTTATTTTCAATCAACACGGGTTGCTTCCAAATTTGAGCCAATTTTTGTCCAACAATCCTTGCCGTCACATCTGCACCACCCCCTGGGGGATAAGTCACCACCAATTTCACAGCCTTATTTGGATAGTCTTGAACAAGACTTTGAGCCTGTGTTTGCACCTGCAAGGGCGATTGGGCTTGGCATGATAGTTGAAATGACATCACCACTATCCAAGCCAATAAAGAAAGAAAATGTTTCATGTAACAGAGCAGTGAATGGAGTTTAGAGTTGCGAGAAAAATCGAGTTTGATCAAGATAGCGGTTAATGTTAGTTCATCGACATTGATTAATAAAAATGATTATCAAGTCTTATCCGACTCCAACACACCTTGCGCTCTAGGTAATTACCCTTCAAACTCTATGCCCAAATGCCTATTCGGGACGCTATCAAAGTTCAATTTTGTTGATTGAGACATCCTTTGAAGTCAAGCAACGCTGATCCACTAAACAATTTGAGTTAAAGTATTCTTGCTATGAATGCAGCCAAGAATCAAAAAATAAATCCGGCCCTTTGGAGTGTGCAACTACTAGGGCTTTGGGGACGGATCTCTCAAATTCATCTCGGAATGGGCTTGGGCTGCCAATGCAGTGGTGAGTTGCCTGCAATGGCCGTGAGTGATTTGGAGCTCAATGTGCTGGAGTATTTGCTCAACAAATATAAGCAAAATTCTGAATTTACCCAATGGCTCGCTCATGATTCTGGCTTGAAGCCGGCTCGAAGTGAAAGTATGACCGCTTTCCTAACGGCTATGGCTACACAAACACCCTCCCGTGCATTAGCAATAAACGTATTACGAGATTTAAGCATGACACTGGAGTCTCTTCAGCAAGCCCATCAAACGTGATTTTCCGACCACCATAAAGTCTTAAAACTATTCCAAGTGCAGGAAAATTTCAATAGCATAACTCCCCTAGTTCGGTTTCAACTTGTGAGGGATACTGAAAAGTTGGGTAACGCTTACCTTTCAGC
>DAISKH010000054.1:0-8042 GCA_036821105.1 Limnohabitans sp. | reverse complement strand
GATGAGGATAACCTTTTTGTGAAACAGACCTTGAACACTCGAATTGCTGCAGATATTGGTGGCACCTTCACTGATGTTGCGGCTTTTGATGAAAAAACATCACGTTTACTTCTTGGTAAGACACTCTCCACTCCCGACAAACTGGTGAGAGGTATCACTCAGGGCGTACAAAAAGCGGAAACCCACTTCGGGGACTCCTCACTCTTCTTGCACGGCTCAACCGTTGCCATCAACACGATGCTTGAGCGCACAGGTGCGAAAACAGCACTTTTGATCACGCAGGGGTTCAAAGACATTTATGAAATCGGGCGAATCAACCGACCCGATGCCTATAACTTATTTTTTCACAAACACGTTCCCTTGATCGAGCGAGCACTTCGCTTTGAGGTGCCTGAGCGAATCACGGCTGAGGGCGATATTTATCTCCCCTTGGATGAAGTGGCGGTACATTCTTTATGTGACCAAATGATTGCACAAAAAGTCGAATCGGTTGCCATCTTGCTGCTGCACTGCTATCGAAATCCATATCACGAAGAGCGCGTGAAGGCGATCGTTAGGGAGCGCATGCCTCACTGCTTTGTGAGTGCATCACACGAACTCTCGCAGGAGTACCGAGAATTTGAGCGTTGCTCTACCGTGGTGGCCAACGCTTACATTGGCCCTAAGGTGAGTGACTATGTGGCCGAAATCAGTGAGCACATTCGAGAGGATGGTTTTAAAGGTTCTTTCTTAATTGTGCAATCGACTGGAGGGCTCTACGAATCGGCTCAAGCACAACAAGAATGCATCCGCATGCTCGAGTCTGGACCTGCTGCAGGAGTCGTGGGTGCGCAAGCTCTGTGCCGCGAACTTGGACTTCAAAATGCAGTGGCCTTTGATATGGGCGGGACCACCGCCAAAGCAGGCGTCATCTACCAAGGCGAGGTCCTCACCACAAGTGCCGCCTTGGTGGGTGGCTATAACCAAGCTCTTCCAGTTCAAATTCCCATGGTCGATGTCTTTGAAGTAGGCACTGGAGGAGGAAGTATTGCCAGAGTCGACCCCTCAGGCGCTCTTCAAGTGGGTCCTCAAAGCGCTGGAGCGCAACCGGGACCGGCTTGTTATGGCCTTGGAGGAGAACTCCCCACTGTGACCGATGCCAATTTAGTCTTGGGACGTATTGCTTCAGACCGTTTCTTGGGAGGAGAGATGAGGTTGGACCTGAGAGCAGCAGAGGCCGCCATCCTCAAACACGTGGGGCGCCCTTTGGGGCTCAGCGCCAAGGAGGCAGCCAATGGTATTTTGCGTATCGCCACTACAACCATGTCTTATGCAGTGAAGGGCGTGTCGACAGAACGTGGCCTTGATGCCGCATCCTTTCCATTGATTGCCTATGGTGGTGCGGGTCCATTGCACGCTTGTGCGATTGCAAGAGAAATTGGTATGGCTCAGGTCATCATCCCCAAAGCTCCAGGGCATTTTTGTGCATTCGGAATGTTGCATTCTGATCTGAGATATGACTTTGTGAGAACTTGGTTCAATAAGCTCGCCGATGTCTCATTCAAAGAACTTAAAGGGGTCTACCAAGAGTTGGTCAATCAAGGCAAAAAGGCGCTCACGCATAGCCGAATCAAAGCAGCCAAAGTCAATGTAGCCTATGCAGCAGATATGCGTTATGTGGGCCAAGAGCATCCTGTTACGGTAGAACTCAGTGAAAGCGTCATGAAAAAAGGGGACCGTGAAGCCATCAAAGCTCTCTTTGATGCTGTTCACCTGCGCCGTTACGGCACTTGTGCCCCCAAAGAGGCCGCCGAGATCGTGAGCCTCAGAGCAACAGTGAGCGGTATGATGAAAAAGCCCCCACTCGAGACCATCCCAAAAGGTTCTCGACAGGTTTTGAAATCAGCACAAACTGGCTCACGATCAGTTTATTTCGCCGAGCTCAACAAGTCGGTGATGACCCCCACCTTTCAACGAGATGCCCTGAGATCTGGTAACCGCTTGGTGGGCCCAGCCTTGATAGAAGAATACGCCTCCATCACAGTCGTCTTGCCTGGAGACAGGTTGAGAGTGGATGAATATGGCAATTTGGTGATCGATATTGAGAGGAATTTTTCATGAAAAGCACACTACCCTCCAAACCCAAACGATCAACCAAATCCACTCGAAACTCCAAGACTAGTCGCATGATGAAATCGAGTCGCCCCAACAAATCAGGCCGTGCAGACGCTGTGCTCACTGAAATTGTTCGCAATGGTGTATTGGCTGTCACTGAGGAGATGAAGATCAACCTCATGAGGACTGCCTACAACATGATCATTTATGAGGCACTTGATTTCACCGTCGGGCTCTACACCGCCTCTGGAGAGACAGTCTCTATTGGACTTGGGCTACCGAGTTTTATTCGTGGCATGTCCAACACCATCAAGGCCAAGATCGCTCATTTTGGTAACAACGTGGGTCCTGGAGATATCTTGGTCACCAACGATGCTTACATCACGGGATCCCACCTGCACCACTTTACCTTCAGCATTCCGATCTTTTTTGAAGGCAAGTTGTGTGCATGGTCTTGCTGCATGGCCCACTGGCCAGATGTAGGCGGCGTTCTTGGGGGGGTGACCACGGATATTTTCTCTGAAGGTCTGCAAATTCCCATTTTGAAGTACCAAACAGCCGGAGTGGTCAATCAAGATTTGGTGGATATCATCTTCAATAATGTTCGTATTCCCGAACGGGCCATGGGGGATTTGAGGGCTCAAATCATTGCCGTGACCACTGGAGAGAAGCGTTTTCTGGAACTACTTCAACGATATGGCCGACAAAACGTCTTGACCTCCATTGAGCGCATCATGGACAACTCAGAGGCAAAAGCGCGCGCACAAACCCGAGCGATTCCCGACGGCATCTATGAGGCTGAGTCATTCATGGATGACGACGGTGTAGATATCGGCAAACGCATTCCCATTAAAGTTAGGGTCATTAAAAAGGGGGAACATATGACCATTGACTTGAGCGGTGTAAGCCCTCAGGTTAGGGGCTTTTATAACTCTGGACCAAGCACGGGCATCTCCTGCGCGCAAGTAGCTTACAAATGTCTGACATCGGCCTTGGATTACCCCATCAACGAAGGGAGTTTTCGAACGCTAAAAACCATCGTACCTGAAGGCACTGTCGTGAGCGCCGTCAAGCCTGCGGCCATGCGGTGGTGGATGACCTATCCCATGACAGTCATCGACACGGTCTTCAAAGCGATGCACCAAGCCATGCCTGACCAGGTCATTGCGGGACACCATGCCGATCTGGGACTTGGCATGGTCAATGGCATATCTCCCAAAGATGGTCGTTTTTTCATGGGTAGCGTTGGCCCTTCAGGTGGTGGCTGGGGTGCAAAAAGCACAGAAGACGGCATGTCTGCCACGGTCTGCATGAACGATGGAGACACGCACAACAATCCGATTGAACAAATGGAGGCGAAATTTCCCCTTTTGTTTTTGAAACACGAATTGCGCCAAGACTCAGGTGGAGCGGGTCGTTTTCGAGGAGGACTGGGAACCGAGCAAGTGGTGATGGCACGCTCGAGTCTCAACTTCAATGCCCAAGTCGACCGCATGCATTGTCAGCCGTGGGGCCTAGACGGAGGCCAAAGTGGTGAGGGAAATCAAGTGACAATAAAACTCGCCGGCGTCGTACAAGACAAGTTTCCCAATGCCAAGGTATTGATGAAACGACTCAATGCTGGAGATACGTTCACCTTACTCACAGGTGGCGGTGGCGGATTCGGACCGCCCCAGGAAAGAGATCCAGCACGGGTAGCACACGATGTTCGGCAAGGCTACATCAGTCAAAAAGCCGCGAAAGACACTTATAAGGTGGTTTTGAACAGTGCTGGAGAGGTTGAGATGAATGCCACTCAAGACTTGCGCTCTCGAAGCGACCAATAACAAAAGGAACTTAGCATGAGTACCTCCACCCTGGAATGTAAGCACTCGGAGTCAGAGTGCACTTTTGAATCGCCCCATTGTCCTTCTAGGAAAATCTCCCTTTCACTGCCACATTTGTTCTTACAGATGGTTGCACTTTGGCTTTGCTCATTGGGCCCATTGGGCTTATGGTGCTCATGGGCTAATGCGCAAACATGGCCCAATAAACCCATTCACATTGTGGTTCCTTTTCCGGCAGCCGGCACTGTTGATGCGGTGGCACGCGCCATGGGACAAAAAATTGGCGACAACCTCAAACAAGTGGTGATTGTGGACAACAAACCAGGGGCAGGTGCCAACATTGGTGCGGATGCTGTGGCCAAGTCCTCTCCTGATGGTTACACCTTACTGCTCACAACTCAAGGCTTGGCCATCGCGCCCAATTTGTACAAAAAGATGCCCTTTGATGCACAAAAGGACCTTGCAGCAGTCTCTCAATTGATGACGACATATTTGGTGCTGGCGGTCAACCCTTCGATCGGCGTGAACACATTCTCGGAATTTTTGAACCTTGCTCGGTCCAAACCTGGAGCCTTGAATTTTGGCTCTACAGGTGAAGGCGCAGCGCCACACCTGATCATGGAGCTCCTGATGTCAAGCGCCAACATCAAGCTCATTCACATTCCTTACAAGGGCGATGCCCCGATGAACCAGGCCTTACTTGCTGGTGATATCAACGCTGTGTTTTCGCCACTCTCGGGTGTCAGTGCTGCGGCCAAAGCAGGCAAACTCAAAATATTGGTGATGAGTGCGGGCAAGCGTTCTTCGGCCATTCCTGACATTCCGACCATGATTGAGAGTGGTCCTGGTGGATTTGAATACACTGGATGGCTGGGCCTATTTGCCCCAGGAGCTACGCCCCCTGCACTTCTCAAAATGATACAGACTGAGTTTGTTAAAGCTATGAATTCCAACGAAATCAAAGAGAAATTGCCCTATTGGGGGTACGAGGCTTTTGGTAGCACGCCAGAGGCATTTGCGGTTAAATTTCAGCAAGACCTTGCCGCTTATAGTAAAACAATCAAAGACGCCCACATCTCTTTGCAAGACCAATAACAGAATTCAAAAAGAACTCCAGGATGCCATCCATCAGGGTCGAGGGGTCATTGCATTTTTTTTGATTCGTTTAAAGCTGATGGTATGAGAGGCATACATGATTTCAACAAAATACAAAATGCAAGCCGACACCAAGGAGATGAAACTGCCGATGAAAGTGATGGGAACCCAGTTGGAGATGTGAAGCTTCCCGGGTTCGATACTCACTGAGAAGAAAAGTTCTATCACGGTCAAGGCTATAAGGACAGCGCATAAGACTAAAAATGCCGTGGCGATATTGATGATCAATTTCCTGAATTCGAGTGATTCAAGCTCATCGTAGTAACGCTCAAGTTTAATCAATCCATTGGCATCTGGATTGGGTAAATTCTCGATGAAAACCTCTATTCGACGCGCGCGGTCAATCACCCGACCCAATCGGTTACCCAGCGCATTCAATATGCCCGCAACACCTGTGAGTAAAAACACAGGCGCTGTCGCCAAATGGATCGCCTCAGAAATGATGGTCATGTCCATTGTGCTATTTCCTTGATTCTCTTCTCGCTAAAGGTATTGATTTTAGTTCTTTAATCAGCAAGCCAATCACCAAACGTTCTCAAAGGATAAGACAACAGATGAATTACCGCACTGAAACCTAGGTTAAACACCAGTGTTCGATTGCCACACTGGGTCTCACAATGAAAAGTAATCCTTTTTGGACCCAAGTCATGACAGAGCAATTGAGGTCCACTTCCTCTCCTAAACTTTGAGGCCTCGCCATGATCGCAGTAAGCATCTGCCCTACTCCTAGAGAAATCAACAAAACGCTCGATGATTACATTGAACCCATTTGGACAAACACTCAAGAATCAACCTCAATTTCGGCTCAAGGCTCGGTCTTTGGCTTTTCAAGCCTTTACCCAAGACTAGTACGTCGATGTTCGATTTTTCTGATTCCGGTTTTAAGCTCCATCATTGGCCTCTCGAGTGCTCAAGCCCAAGTCAACGCAACCAATTTCCCCAATAAACCTCTCAAGATCATCGTCCCTTACTCCCCTGGTGGGTTTGCTGACTCGGGAGCAAGGGCTATCAGTGAGGCTTTGGGCACCCGTTTGGGTCAAAGCATTGTGATTGACAATCGCCCCGGTGCTTCGGGTGTGATTGGAACCATGGCGGTCTCCACCGCATCACCTGATGGATATACGTTGCTTTTGGGATTCGATGGAACTTTGATCACCTATCCCATGATGGTCTCCAAACCCCCATTCAATGTCCTCAAAGATCTTGCCCCAGTCACCAAAATCGGAGACTCGGCGATGGTCTTGGCCGCTCACCCCTCCTTTGAGGCCAAGAATATTGTTCAATTGATCGAACTTTCAAAACAAAAAGATGCGCACTTTCCTTTTGGCAGTTCTGGCCTAGGGTCCACGCCGCATTTGGCGGGAGAGCTCTTCAAAGCCCGAACCAACGTCAACATGGAGCACATCGCTTATAAGGGTGGAGGACAAGCAACCATAGACACCCTGGGTGGTCAAATTCCGATGGTCTTCACCACTTTGGCCACGGTACAACAGTACATCAAGTCGGGTAAATTGAACGCCATTGGGGTCACCAGTGCTAAAAGACTCTCGACGCTCCCAGACACCCCGACGTTTGTGGAGTCTGGTGTACCAGGATTTGTACTCTCGACGTGGATTGGCATTTTTGCCCCCCCCAGCACACCCAAGGCCATCATTGACAAGCTTCAAATGGAGATGGTCAAAGTACTGCAAATTCCCAATGTTCGCGAACGTTTGGGGGTTTTGGGCATTGAGCCGTCCGGTAATACACCTGAGCAATTCAGCGAACAAATTGCAAATGACATCGCCACCTGGGGACCCATAGTAAAGAAGGCCAATATCAATTTGGATTGAACAATATATTGGTTAACGCGCAAAGTATCGAGCGTGTTGGGCAAGACCCCATTTCAATCATGAAAAAGGAGACATGAGGTGAATACTAACGGCTTGAGTTTTATAAAGAGTCTGGTGTTTTTTGGACTGACTTTGGCCAATAGCGTCCAAGCACAAAGCAATCCTTGGCCCAATAAGCCCATACGAATGATTATTGGTTCACCTGCAGGCTCTGGAACTGATGCTGTGAGCCGTATGGTGGGTAACAAAGTGAGTGAGGCCTTGGGACAAGTCTTCATCATGGAAAACAAAGCTGGCGCTGGGGGACAAATTGCAACTGAGTTGATCAGCAAAGGGGTTCCCGATGGCTATACCCTGATCTCGATCTCCAGTGCACACGCCTCGCAAGCGGCCACGTTGAAAAACCTTCCCTACGATCCTGTGGATGGCCTCACCTGGATCTCCACTGTAGGGGTATATCCATTTTTATTGGCAGTGAGTGCCGACGCCAGCGTTCAAAGTATTCCTGATTTGATCAAAAAGGCCAAGGCCGACCCAGGCTCCGTGACCTACACCACGTCAGGTGTGGGGAGTGCGTTGCATTTGGTGGGTGAGTTGTTGGCGGCTGAGACTGACACAAAAATGACACATATCCCATTTCCAGCAGGAGGTGGATTTGGATACACCGATATTTTGGCTGGACGAATTGACATGATGATCAACATTCCAGGTCTCATCGTGCCTTACGTCCGGGCCAATAAACTAAAAGCAATCGCTGTGACCTCAGCTCAACGTTATGACACACTACCCAATGTGCCTACTTTGTCAGAGTACATTCCAGGTTTCGAGGTGATTTCATGGCTTGGGATTGCCGCACCTCCAGGCATACCCACAGAAGTCGTTAAAAAAATCAATTCAGCCATTAAAGTCGCACTGGCTAGCAAAGAGTTACAGGCTCAAATGCAAAAAGCAGGTGTGCAGCCACAGTCAACTACACCCGAAGAATTCCATACTATCGTAGAAAAAGGAATTGAAAAATACAAAAAAATTGCTGAATCAAGGCATATTGAAATTCAGCCTTAAGGGATTAACTGCGTTAAAAAAAGTTGCACTTACTTTCTGAGCGCGCCAGGCTATAAATTACACAGGCAGATTG